>JAWOBW010000299.1:0-3050 GCA_046484105.1 Bacillota bacterium | reverse complement strand
TGGGAGGACACCAGTATATTCTTGCCTTGCACAGAGGGGAGGCTTTGCCAGTGGGCTACTTGCGCGTGCAGCGTTGGATCCTCGTACTGGTATTTGTGTTCGGGGCACTGGCGGTTCTCATCATGTGGGGCCTGTCAGACGTCATCTCGCAGCCGGGACATCTTGCTGAACAGGGGCGACTACTGCAGAAGGCCGACCCGCGGACGCTGGTCAACGCGACCCACGCCCTCTATCCTGATGTTTCAGCCGCTCGAAAGGAAGTCAGGCTGGGCGGCGGCATGCTCACCATCGAACCGACCTGTCCTTCAGACAGCTGGTACGTGGGGGAATACACCAGAGCCGCCGGACTGCCCCACCGCTCTTCACTGGTCGGTGCGCTGTCCGGAAGGGATCCGGGGGGCCCGGTTCACTCCGTGGGAAGAAGTGACAACCGGCTGTGGGCGAGAACTGTACAGGCGGTGACGGTGTGGTGGATGCGGAGAACCCTGACGGATGTATGGGACATCGGTCTTTCGCCCGCCCTCGACTGGTCACTGGATCTTTCTCTGGGCGGCACTGCTGCGGATCTGGACCTTCGCGGCATACCCCTGGAGGATTTCCGGCTGAGGATGATCCGAAGTGAGGTGGATCTGTACCTCGGTGACAACGGTGAATACGTGGACATGGATGTGTCACTGGTTGGCTCAAACCTGACCCTTTATGTTTCGGATGACATGCCGGTCGTTGTGGTCGCCTCCGGCCTGCTGTTCCCGGGCGAAGTGAGCGACTCATGGAGACGCGAGAAAGACAACTACTACTCCCCGTCGTACACCGGGGCTAGCAGCCATGCAGAGATTAAGATCCATTCCATTCTCGGCAGGTTTTCGGTGACCTCCACCGCAAAATGACAGACACTCTGAACTGAGACTGGCGTTGCCCGGCCGCGACGGGTTCATCATCTGTCTTCTCCACTTGCTGCGGTCTGCTGAGACAGGGTCCCCGGCCACCGTGCTGCAGCTGATATCGGTGGCGCGCATAATCTGTTTTTCGCAATGTGCGGGCCGCCGACGGGTCGTTGCCACCGGTTGCCCTGCTGCAGCATGATGAAATCGTCCGCCTGGATGAAACCACCTGCCAGCATGCCATCCCCAAGTGCTTCTGGCGCTGTGTGCGGGAATCGCTCGGGAGCAGGAATATCCCCGAATGCTGTGGAAACAGACTAGGTGTGCATAAGGCGGTCTTTGATCTTGAGGGGATGAGAGCCTTTGCAGCGACAGCAACATGGTGATGCTCAGATACTAGTGATCAATCCTGGTGCGGTGTCAACCAAGCTGGCCCTCTTCGCGGGGACAGAACTGATGTGGACGGAGAGCATATACCACCCGGAGGAACGCCTCCGTCAGTTCGCGCGCGTGGCTGAAGAGGAAGACTACCGGTATGAGGCCCTGCGCGAGACGTCTGACGACAGGAATCTTCGGTGGGATCGACTGTCGGCAGTCGTCGGCAGGGGCGGGTTGATGAAACCGGTTGCCGGAGGTACATACAGGGTGAGCGAGGCGATGCTGAAAGATCTGCGCAATGCTTATCAGGGCGAGCATGCCTCCAATCTGGGAGGACTGTTGGCCCACCGCGTCGCCGAGTCCCTGGGGATTCCGGCCTTCGTCGTTGACCCCGTCCCGGTGGATGAAATGCACTCCCTGGCCAGATACTCGGGGCTTCGCGACATCGAGCGCCGCAGCCTCGCCCACACGCTGAACATCAAGGCTGTGTGTCGCGAGGTACTGGGTTCAGACTACGCGACGCTGCGGGTCGTGGCTGTGCATCTGGGCAGCGGGGTGTCTGTCACCGCCCATGACCGCGGCAGGATGATTGATGTCAACAACGCTGTGGAGGAGGGACCCTTCGGAACAGAGCGTACTGGAGCGCTGCCCGTGCTACAGCTGACCGGTTGGGTGGCGGCGAGGCTCGAGGAGGGACACACTGTCCGGGTTGTTCAGCGCATGCTCACCGGATCGGGAGGGCTGTATTCCTACCTGGGGACGAAAGACCTTCTCGAGATTGAGGAGAGAATAGACACAGGTGATGAGCGGGCTGGAGAGGTGCTGGAGGCCCTCGCCTACCAGGTATCCAAGGAGATTGGTGCAATGTCCGCAGTTCTGGCGGGCGATGTGGACCGAATTCTCATAACGGGCGGCATGGCCAACAGCCAGCGCCTGGTGACCATGATTGAATCCAGGGTGAGCAGGTTTGCACCGGTTACGGTGATGCCCGGGGAGAGAGAGATGGAGGCTCTGGCCCTGGGCGCCCTGCGGGTGTTGAGGGGCGAAGAGGAACCAGCGGAATACAGGTGACGGAGGGAGATGGATCACAGTGGAGCGGGACCACGTGTCGAGGGGTCAATCGTGGAGAGAGTTCACCGTGTTTCACCCAGTCCTGGAGAAGGCGCGCGGCAGCACGGCTCAGAGGTTGTGTGTGGTGGCACCCGACGATGATGTGGATAACCTCAGTGCAATCAGGGAATCCATGGACCTTGGTCTGGTTCACCATCCCATCCTGATCGGGGATCGTGACAAGATGATCCCTACCCTGGAGGCGGCCCGCATTGACCGGGGAGACGTTGAGATCATTTCTTGCCCAGATTGGTCTGAGGCTGCAAACCGGGGAGCTCACCTCGTCGGGCACGGAGAGGCCGACCTACTGGCCAAGGGAAGGGTCCCCACGGCCGAACTGCTGCGGGCGGTGTTGAGATCCTCCAACGGTCTCCGCCGGACCGGCGAGGGTGAGGATAAGCGCCTGGTCAGTCATCTGGCGCTGTTTGACGTGGAGTCCGTGCCCCGGATCGTGGGGCTGACTGATGCGGGGGTCAATATCGCTCCCGATTATGAAGCGGTCCGGGATATCGTCAGGAATGCCGCGGAGGTCTTCCGCGTCCTCCTGGGGCGTACGCCGAGAGTGGCCATGCTGGCTGCCGTGGAGAAGGTCAATGAGAGTATGCCGGCGACGGTGGTGGCCCGGCGAATACAGGAGGCAGCTGAACGGGGAGAACTGGGAGACGCGGTGGTTGAGGGGCC
>JAWOBW010000267.1:0-3392 GCA_046484105.1 Bacillota bacterium | reverse complement strand
AGTACCTGGATGCCTGGTGGCAGGTGGTGGATTGGCTGGAGGTCGGGCGGCGTCTCCGGCAGGCGGTCAGGCGGTAGGGCGACCGGAGAACCGGCCGCCCGCCCGGATCAGACGAAGCTGAAGTCGCGGCCGTATTCTTCCATCTCCCTCACCACAGCAGTCAGGAGTTGGGTGGTGTGCTCGAGGTCGCGAAGATCCGCCATCTCCACCGGGGAGTGAGAATAGCGGCGGGGTATGGTGATCGAGCCGGCGGCAATCCCGCCTCCGGCCAGCTGCATGGCGGCGGCGTCATTATTGCCCCCGCTGAAGATCACGGGCTGGTGAGGAATTCCGTGTTTCTCGGCCGTTGACAGGAGGATCCGGCGTATCTTCGGGGGAACTGGTGCCCTGCCCCCGGGCCCGCTGACGAGGGCGAAGACCGGGCCCCTTCCGATCTCGGTGTGCAGAAGATCCCTGCCGACGTCGGGTGTTCCCCCGCAGGGTATGGTGTCCAGTGCCAGGGCGAAGTCGGGGCGAATTCTCTCCGCGGCGGCGCCTGCACCCCGCAGGCCGGTCTCCTCCTGGACGGTGAAGGCGGCGCACAGCTGTCCGCCGAAGTCGTCATCTTTGAGCTCCTGCAGGACCTGCCACAACACCGCGCAGCCGGCGCGGTTGTCCACCCCGGCTCCGGCGAAGCGGTGTCCGTCGGCGAACAGCGACAGCTGATCGTCGTACGTCACCGGCGTACCCACAGTGACCCCGAGATCTTCCGCCGCCTCCCGGCTGTCGACGCCGATGTCAACGTAAAGATCCTGCGTCTCTGGCACTCTCCGGCGGTCTTCCGGAGTCTGGTAGTGACCCGCCTTGACGCCGATGACACCGAAGACGTCGCCAACCCGCACCTTCCTGCCCACCAGCAGGCTGTTCAGGATTCCCCCGATTCGCTCAAGCCGGAGGAAACCGTCATCGTCGGCGTATCGGACGACGGCACCGATCTGGTCGGAGTGGGCTGCGATGAGAAGTCGCGGTCCCTCCCGGCTTCCCGCTCTTGTCATCAGGACATTTCCCAGGGGATCGACCTCGACTGAGTCGACGAGGGGCCGTAGTTCTGATTGCAGAAACTCTATGACCGGAGTCTCGTGGCCCGAGACCCCCTGCAGCCCGGTCAGACGCTCGAGCTTGCTCCACAGATGTTCTTTCATTTAGATGACCTCCCTCTGCATTTGTTCACGCGACATCCCCTATTTCGGGTTCCCCTGCGAGTCTTCAAATCCTCCCGTACACAGGATTTCAGGGGCGTCTTGCAGAAAACCAATAGGCGCGGCAGGGTATCTGGAAATGCTGGTATGCACTGTCAACGGCATGATCAGGGATGGAGGAATCAGCTTGCGAGACATGGCTCAGAGAGTTGTGCATATGGCTGAGGGGATGGGTGCCTCCTATGCAGATTGCCGGGTTGTGCAGAGAACTAGCGAGTTCATATCAGTCAGGAACCGGGAGATAGAAAACCTGAACTCGGGAGATGACATGGGAGTCGGGGTCCGGGTCATTGTGAGCGGCGGCTGGGGATTCGCCTCCACCAACCGGCTCGATGCTTCATCCCTGCGGGATTGCGTCAGCAGGGCGGTGGACGTGGCCCGGTCGGGGGCGAGGGTGCGCAAGTACCCGGTTGAGCTGGTGCCGGAACCGGTGCACGTGGATGAGTGGATCCGTCCCGTCAGGATAGACCCCTTTGCCGTGGACATGGCGGTCAAACTGGAGCTTCTCACGGAGAGCTCCGAGGCCATGTTGAGAGAGGGTGCCAGCATTGCCAGGGCATGCCTGGTGTCTGCTCGAGATACCCAGGTATTCGCCAACAGCGAGGGAAGCCTGATCAAACAGGTTCTGACTGAGAGCGGTGGTGGGCTCTATGCCATGGCGGTCGGCAGAGGACACACCCAGGTCAGGACCTATCCGTGCACCACATGGCACGACATTCAGGGTGAGGGTTGGGAGACCATTGAGGAGCGCGACTTGCTGGGCAATGCCCCTCGCGTGGGCTCGGAAGCAGTGCAGCTCCTGTCGGCCCCGGCCTGTCCGGATATGACCACTGACGTGATCATTGCACCGAATGAGCTGGCCCTCCAGATTCACGAGAGTGTCGGCCATGCGGTCGAGGCGGACAGGGTGCTCGGGCACGAGGCCGATCTGGCCGGAACCTCCTTCATACATCCCGATATGCTGGGCACTTACCGCTACGGTTCGGAGAAGGTCAACCTCTTCGCGGACCCGACCATACCCGGAAGCCGCATAACCTGCAAGTATGATGATGAGGGTGTCAAGACGGGCCGCGTTGATCTGGTGAAGGATGGAATACTCGTGGGTCTCAGCACTTCCAGGGAGACGGCACACGAACTCGGACTCGACCGGTCGGGCGGATGCATGCGTGCGAACAACTACGATCACATCCCCCTGATTCGCATGCCCATGGTATCGTTGGCCCCGGGTGACATCAGCTACGAGGACCTGATTGCCTCGACGGAGCGGGGAATTCTGCTTGATCAGAACAGGAGCTGGTCGATTGACGACCGCCGCCTGAACTTCCAGTTTGGCTCCGAGGTGGGCTGGCTAATAGAGGATGGTCAGATCACCCAGATGGTCAGAGATCCCATCTACGCAGACATGACTCCCTCGTTCTGGTCCAAGTGCGACGCCATAGCCGATGAGAATGACTGGAGGATCCTGGGGTATGCGTGCGGGAAGGGTACGCCGGGACAGGACGGCCGGGTGGCTCACGGCTGCTCGCATGCCCGTTTTAGCGGTATGGATGTGGGGGCGAAGAAATCATGATGGGTGCAGATGAACTCAGGAGCATGGCGGAGGCGGGCCTGCAGGAGGCGGGGAGTCTCTCAGCCGAGATCCACCTCGAGAGCTACAGGTATGACCTGACTCGCTTTGCCGAGGGCCAGATTCACCAGAACATATCAATGGACGGCATCCACGTCACAGTCAGGGTCTTCTCGGGCAGAAAGAGGGGAGAGGTCACGCTGTCCGCCCCCGGGACTGAGAGAGTCAAAAAGGCCGTCAGGCGGGCGGTGGAGGCGCTGGAGCAGGGTGCGACGGGTCCGGAGCGACCCATGCCCGGTCCGGATGCGGGATACCTCCCGGACGGTGACGCTGCCGGCTTCGACGAGAAGGTTGAGACTCGCGGGGTCGACTGGCGGGCGCAGACTGCTGAGAAAGTGGTTCAGGTAATAGAGAGGGAAGGTCCGAGGTCCTTCGGCAGGGTGGCGACCGAGGTCAATGAGAGACTGATCGTGAACAGCGAGGGGCTCGTATCCTATGCGCCCCGAACCGCATGTGACCTGGTCCTGGCCACGATTCGTGGCACCGGCTACGGTTACAGCGAGCGCCACAGCTTCTCGCTGGAGGGA
>JAWOBW010000245.1:0-3492 GCA_046484105.1 Bacillota bacterium | reverse complement strand
AGCGTGGTACTCTTGCCGCTTCCGGTCGGCCCGGTGACCAGGATGAACCCGTACGGGAGGACAATCGTCTCCCGGTACTTCTTCAGCATGTCCGCGGAGCCCCCCAGCTCCTCCAGGGTGATCATTCGAGCCGACCGGTCCAACAGGCGCAGGGTCAGCCGCTCGCCGAAGCTGGCGGGCAGCGAGGCCACCCTCACGTCGATGGTCTTGTCCTCGATCCTCAGGGTCATCCGCCCGTCCTGCGGCACCCGTCGTTCGGCGATGTCCAGGTTGGCCATCACCTTGATGCGCGACACCAGCGACGCGTGCATCCTGCGAGGCGGGTGCATCACATCGTGCAGGACGCCGTCGATGCGAAACCTGATCCGCAGTGATTTCTCGTAAACCTCTATGTGAACGTCACTGGCCTTGGCGGCGACGGCCTGGGTTATGATGACATTCGCCAGCTGCACCGCCGGCCGCTCTGCGGCCTCGGTGTCGCCGGCCGACACCTCGCTGAGGGAAGGCTCCTCTTCCTCTTCTTCCTCCTCGTGTTCCACCGACATGCTGTCGTGGGCGTAGCGCTTTATGAACAGGTCCAGCTCGCTGTCCACGGCCACCACCGGCTCAATCTCGAAGCCGGTCAGTATGCGCAGGTCATCGAGAGCCAGAATGTCGCCCGGATGCTTCATGGCCACTATCAGCCGGTCATCGTCGTTGAACCCGATGGGAAGCACATTGTACCTGCGGCAGTCCGATGGCGACACGGTGGCGGTGGCCGCCGCATCCACCGGGTAGTCCTCGAGGGTCACCAGGGACACACCCGCCTGTTCGGCGACCACCGCGGCGATGTCCGCCTCCGAGCAGAAGCCCAGGTGGACCAGGATCTTGCCCAGGAGCCCCCTCTCATGTCCCCGGACATTCTGCCTCTGCAACGCCTGCTCCAGCTGCTCCTCTGTTATGACGCCGGCCTCCACCAGCCTGCGCCCGAGAAAATCTCTCGTCTTCTGTCTGCGTTTGACGCTCATGCTAGCACCCTCATGGCAGCTGCCGCCGGGCGGGATGACCCGCCCGCCGCGCAGCTGTCGGGAAATTGATCGCTTCCGCGGCAATTGTAGAAACTGTCCCGGCGGCCCCGCGCAGAGGAATCGGGCTCACCCGGAAAGAAAGAGTTAGTATTGCATTCGCATCGGGAGGTGCACAGGTGCACTATTTCTGGATAACATTCTTCGGCCTTATGGGCGCGATCTGGGGGAGTTTCTGCAACGTCCTCATATCCCGGATCCCGGCCTCTGAGAACATCTCCGGACGCAGCCACTGTCCCCACTGTCACCACACCCTGTCGGCGTCGGACCTGGTGCCCGTCCTCAGCTACTTCCTGCTGGGCGGCCGCTGCCGTTACTGCGCCGCCCCGATATCCGCCCGCTATCCTCTGGTCGAGATGTCTTGCAGCCTGCTCTTCATCCTCTCTTACCGCACCGCAGGCCTGAACCCCGCCCAGCTGATCCTGCTGCTTCTGTACGTGACGGTGGCCGTGGTCATAGCCGTGGTCGACTTCGAGCACACCATCATCCCCAACCGGATGGTGCTGGTGGGAATCCTGGGAGTCGCCGGGGGCCTGATCCTCGGCCTCGGTCCCGAGCCCGTCTCGGCGTTGATCGGGGCGCTGATCGGCGGAGGCACCTTCATGATCCTCTACCTGGTCACCCGGGGCGGCGGAATCGGTATGGGGGATGTGAAGCTGGTATTGCTCATGGGACTCGCCCTCGGACCCCTGAAGCTCCTGCCGGCCGTGCTGGCCGGGGCGATCGCCGCCCTGATCTTCGCCGGGGCGATCATGCTCCGCTTCAAAAGGGAGCTGGCATCCCTCGAGAATGTGTCCATCGACATGGAGCAGGAGGAGGAACCCGAGATCAGCGGCCGGGTGTGGGGCATGATGATCATAAACGGAAGGCCTGCCGTACCCTTCGGTCCCTTTCTGGCCCTCGGTTTTCTCACATCCCTGTTCTGGGGCGAGCAGATCCTGGACCTGTGGTTGGGCTGAAAGCCCCGGGATCACCCCGGATGGGCCGGCGAGATGACGCCGACCGACGGGCGCAGACTTCACCATTGAGCTGGCTCTCAGGATCTTGCGCATCGCATTTCTCCCCGTCTGGTGTCCCGTACCTCTCCCTCTAACCCCGGCTCGATACACGCCGCGCGCTGCCGCGGCAACCCTCATTCACCCCCGGGCCATACGCATCCCCGGGCAACCCATCCCGACCCGGCGCGGTCCGACCGCATCGGGACCGAGCCCTCAATCATCGCTCATCGTCCATTTGCCCTCCTCGAGAATATACACCCTGCCATTGGGCGACTCGGGCCAGCCGGCGATCAGCCGATCCTCAATCAATTCTCGCAGGGAATCTGTCGTATGTGCTGAGGGATCATGGTCCTCGCTCTCCATCATCCACTGGGTCGTGGCGCTGTTGAGGGCCCGGACGTTCGCCTCGTCCACCCGATCCCGGGCTCTCTGCTGCACCGCATCATAAAGCGGAATGGCTATGGCGGTCAGGACCATTATGACCACCAGGACAATCATCACCTCGAGCAGACTGAATCCCCGTCGATTCTCCCGGCACAGCTGCATCCAGCCCATGGACATCCCCATTTCACTCCACCTACCGCCGCACAGAGCGGGGCATAGCCCCCTCTCGCAGCGGGCAGGCCAGTCCTCAATGTGGCGAAGTCGCCCTGTCCGCTCTCCCCCTCCGCTCCGGGCACCTGCTCACCCGGAACCCGGCATCCCGCCGGCAGGGAAAACGGCATCTATGGGCGAACCTCACATTGTATTTGACTACACTTCGACGAGTATCTCTTTCGCTGATTGGCACTGAGTTGTTCTCCTCCCCCATACCCTATATCGACACTCCGGAGTCATTTGCTTAGCCGGATGGAGGCAAACTACCCGAGGGTGTGGGGGAAGGAAAAGCCCGAAACCCCATCCCAGGCGCCGTGAGCACAATGACCCTCGGCGCACAGATGCGGCTATGATCAATGAGAGGGAGTGCCAGAAAATCCGGCCCCGGCAGGAGGAGGTGCACGGGTGACCACCCGATCGGTAGACGATGAAGCGGGCGATCTTCCTGGCGGCTCCGGTCTCCTCCGCCACTACGCCCAGTCCTTCTCCGGCCAGGATCATCAGCCCGACATCAGCGATGAACGAGCCCATTCCCCCCTGAATTGCCCCGGCGATCTCGGGAAAGGACACGCCTCCCATCACGGCCCCGCCCATCATCGACGTCACAATTGCCACAAAGAGATTCCGCTTGATGAAGACCAGTACTATGAACACCAGCAACACCAGTCCTCACAGGGACGGGGCCATCACCATTTGCTCATACCTCCTCTACAAGTCCCGAGGTGTCACCGCAGTGGGCCACAACGTGATTCATCCCGGCCACCCCATTCAACGACGGGTGCGGGACATGTCAGACCAGCACAGCTGGTCTGATTCTGATGTGTGAAACCGCG
>JAWOBW010000177.1:0-4616 GCA_046484105.1 Bacillota bacterium | reverse complement strand
GCCTCGTCTGGAAGGGCGGGAACGTCCGCCGTCCAACTGACGACTGCACTTGCACAGAGTCTGCCCTGCGCCGACCTTGAGTCCGGGGCATATTCACCACGTGACGGCAGTTCCACGGCGCGCGCCTGCCATCACCTGGTCTCTTCAGGTGAATGAGCCACGGAGGCCGGATTCATCTGCCCCATTTGCGTTCCGGTTTCATTTCCCCGGTGTGTTAATCTGCTCTGGCGCGCGGAACCCGGGGTGACACTGGGACTGCTGTGCGGGTATTATGAAGACAGGTTTGACACTCTCGCGATGTGGGCTGTTGGTATTGGGAGGCCCCGCGGGTGTTTTCTGGCGCATCGGTGTGGTGAGAATCCCCGGTGTGGTCAGCCGAGTCTGTCAGTGCCCTACGGTGTGGTGCGGAGGAGTATGCCGGATGTTCACGCGGCTCTCAGTGCGGGGACATCAGCAGTGCAGCGCGACTTCCGGATTCGGCCCCCGACTGGTCGGTGGGGTGTGAAGGTTTGCTGAGGGGCGTGCGGAATTGAGAGGTCGCCGGGACTGAGCTGAGGTGGATTGATGAGCGCGCGGCAGATCTTGCTGGTATGTACCGGCGTTGGAGCGATCCTATGCCTGGTACTGATGGGGATCACTGTGGTGAGACATGTTGACGGAGTTGAGGCAGTCCACGGGGTCAACATTGTCCTGAGAGAGGTCAGCGTGATGCCCGCGGGCGACAGGCCCCTGGAGGTGAAGCTGGAGAGCGACAGCACCACCGGGCATTCCTATCGCATCCACAGTCTCCGGTTTGTGCTCCGAAGGGGAGATGCAGTGGTCGGAGCCCGACCGGAGGTTTTTCTCTCGGCGGAAATCCCGGCAGATGAGGCGGTTCTCCTGGAGATTCCGGTGGAGCCGGGATCCAGTTTCCAGGACGAGGCATCGCTGCGACGTCTGAGCGAGGTGGAGCCCTCCGAGTGGGTGGTCTATGGAACAGTCGTGGTGCGGCCGATGGGCAGCAAGGCCACGGTCGACAAGGAGTTTCTCCTGCAGGGAGTGGGGCGAGGATCATGAGAGAGGACTTCACCGGGTGGCTGGCAGTGATCTTCATCGGCGTAATCCTGGGCTTTCTCACCATGACGCGGTGGTCGCCCTACGATGATTATGCTCCCGTTGCCGTGGATGAGTGGGTTCTCGCTGCCGCCTGTGTCCTGGGTGGCGCAATTGTGGTCCTGTTGTTCGAGGAGGGACCTCAACATGCTGTCGCCGCTGGGGTGCTGCTCGTGTCCGCCGTGTTCTTCCCGGTTGTCGCCACGATCATCACATCGCACCTGCTGGGGACGACTGCCGTGCTGGATATCATCATCTACGCCGCCCTGCAGAGGGGGCTCGGTCGGGCGATACAGCTGTTTGTCTGCATAGTCCTGGGGGTGGCACTGGGAATGTTCGCGCGGATGCGCGTCCGCCTTTGAGGTGAGGGTGTAGCTCTGGCGCGGACGTTACCGCGCCCGATGATTCCTCTGAGGATAGCAGCTTGGCGCGAGTGAGTGGGAGGCCGGGGGTACCGAGGGTACACCCGGCCCCAATGCCATCACCTTTTCCTGCAGTGGCGATTCGGCGGCCTACTCTGCTGATGAGGCAACGGATGCCACATTCTCATTCAGCAGATCTCGTGGGTGCTCGACGCCGCACCAGACGCCCACGTCAGCTCCCAGACAGCGAATCCAGACGCCAGAGGCGGATTGCGTTCTCTGCCATGACCATGTTCCTGACCCCGGGCTCGAGCTCAAGTACCTCATATTTGACCAGTTCCACCCGGGGATGACCGAAGGGCACGTCGGTGCCGAAGAGCACTCTCTCTGCCCCCACCGTGTCAAGGATCAATTGAATGACCTGCGGGTGGGCGAGGGTGGAAGTCTCCATGTACACATTCGGACAGTGTTCTGCCACCCAGAGCCCTTCGTGGTAGGCTCGCTGTCCCGAGTGTCCCATTATGAACCTGGCCCCCGGGTGTCGCCTGAGCAGATCGAAGAGCATGTACGGTCGACAGGGCGGATCGTCGCCCGTGTGGATGAGGATGGGCCAGTCGTGGGCGGCCGCGATCTCAACCAGGGGATCGAGTCTGTCACTTTCATCTATGAAGGTCCTGTCGCTTCGCGGGTGGATCTTCAGACCGCGAAAGCTTTCTTCAGCCAGGGCGCGCTCGACGTCATCGAGGGTCTGGTGTTCCAGGTAGGGATCGACGCGGAATAGCCCGGTTAGCCGGGTCGGATGGGACGTGAAGGCCTGCCGGACCTCCTCGTTGAGCGGATTGTAGTCACCGTAGCGGTCGTAGAGGGGAAAGACCACCGCGTGATCGATGCCGCTTCCGTCCATCATGGCCAAAAAATCATCCAGATCTACGCCGGCGAAGGGAGTTTCATCGTCATCAGTGCGGCGCCTTCCCAGATGGTTGTGGGAGTCAACTATCATGGCTCTCCTCCAGTCTCGGTGCTTCACTACCCCAATTCTTCGCAGCATCGGGGCTAGATTCCTCTCGCAGCAATCATATGCACCTTCCATGTAACTATTTCCTTTCAATTCACACAATCGGTGCATACAGCTCTGAACAGGACGAGATGAAGGGAGAAAGAAGCGCTGTTTGGAGTTATAATAGTCATTGAGGTGGTTCATTTCCGCTTGCACGGGCAGTCGGGACGGGACCGGAGGTATACACCATGTTGGAACGTTTTGACTGGTTCAGAATCTTCAAGATTATAGCTCTTCTCCTTGTCACCCTGTTTGCAGTCGGGTTCCTGTATCGGGTCCGCACGGCCGTGACCCCCTTTGCCATTGCTCTCACCATAGCATACGTCCTGAACCCGGTTGTCGATTTCGCCGAGCGGAGGCGGATGACGAGGATTCAGGCCATCGCCGTCACTTACGTGGTACTGCTCATCGTGGTCGGCATCATCGCACTCTTCGTCGTTCCCGGGCTGGTGGCGGAGATCAATCGCCTGGTGGAAAATGTTCCCTATTACCTGGAGCACACCCAGGAGACCATATCCCAGCTGGAACGGTTCTACGAGGCCACTGCCATGCCGACGATGGTCCGCGATGCTGTCAATCAGGCGCTGGACCGGTATCTGGGGAGCCTGGAGGAACGGCTGAACATAGATGCGTCGCTGACTGCCATCATGGCGCGTCTGGGGGGATTGTTCGGGGGGCTATTCAATCTCATACTTGGTCTGGTTCTCGCTGTGTACTTCCTGAAGGATTCGCATCACTTCTATGACCGCTTCCGCAATATGCTCCCTCAGAACTACAGAGGATACGTCATGGACTTCCTGGCTGACGTCAACCGCGTGCTCTCCGGTTTCGTTCACGGCCGCCTGATAGTCTCGGCCATTGTGGGAGTACTGGCTACCGTGATCCTTGCCCTTCTCGGTGTTCGCTTCTACCTAGTGCTCGGCCTGTTCGCCGGCTTGACCAATATCATACCCTACTTTGGTCCCTTCATAGGGGGGATTCCCGCCGTCATTGTGGCGGCCATGGATTCCTGGGGGCTCATGTTCCGGGTGATAATAACTTACCTCTTGATACAGCACGTGGACGGTTTCATCCTCACGCCGCGCACCCTCTCCAACCGCACCGGCCTGCATCCGATAGCAGTGGTATTTGCCATCCTTGCCGGTGCAGTCCTGTTAGGTTTCTGGGGGCTCTTCCTGGGGGTGCCGCTGGCGGCCATCATAAAGGTCTGCCTCGATTACGTGTTCCGATGGATTGCAGAGGGAGACCCGGTCTGAATCCGGCATTCCCGGGGCCCCTGCATCCCCAGCTCATGCCAGGCCGGGAAGGAGCCAGAGAAGGACGAAGGAAGTGAGGTTGAATCCGACGTGAGCTGCTATGGGTGGCCATATGCTTTCGGTCGACTCATACAGCAGGACCAGTAGTATGCCCAGGACGAAGATGGCCGGGAAGAGGACAATTGAGCCGTGCAGCAGCGTCCAGACGGTGGTGCTGATCACGGCCGCGCCGGCAAGTCCAAAGTAACGTCCGAGGGCGTGATAGAGTATGCCCCGGTAGAATACCTCCTCTGCAGCCGGCACCAGCAGCACGGCTGACAGCACGACCAGGGCCTGTTGGAAGGCGGACAGGGGATGCTCGGTCAGCAGCAGCGGGTTGTTTGTGACCTCCGCCCACACCCCCACCAGCATCTGGATCATGACCACCGCGACCGAGATCAGGCGCAGGAAGATGCCCCAGATGAGTGCATATGTGACCAGCTGTCTCCATCTGACGTCCACCGGCAGGATGCGGACGGGTGGCCGGCTGCGGAAGGGATTGGCCAGCCACACGATCAGCAGGACGGCGAGCGGCTGAACCAGGATCATGACCCCCAGCGGCACAGCCACGCGGGTGCTGCTGTCGATGACGGCTAGCAGCAGCGATGGCAGGATCTCACCCGCAAGAAACACCAGGATCACTGCGCCGAGTGGCCACGCGCCTTCTGAGTGCAGAATGCGTCCCGAGAGATTCAGGCCCCCGGGGCCGAATAGTGCTCGCTGTAGCCTGCCGGGGATTGACCTGGAGGGCATCATGCGGCCGACCTCCCGTCTGCGTGAGCCGACAGTCCGAAGAGGGGAGTCTTCCTC
>JAWOBW010000066.1:0-6506 GCA_046484105.1 Bacillota bacterium | reverse complement strand
ACTAAGAGCGTGGTGCCCGAAACCACGAGCGGCGCGAGGAACATCCCGATCGACACGCTGAATTGAATGCCGACCGCGACGAGGATCTTCCGCTCGACAGATTCTGTCACCCCGAGTATGTCCATCGTTTTCCACAGCAAGGACTCGTATCCGTCCCGAAGCGATGACTGCATGCGCAGACGTTCTTTTGTCGAATACTAAATCCACGGCTGCAATTCTCGATCTCTGATAATTGCGTCACTAGGGCCGTTGGTCGACAAAAAACGAGAGTTTCGAGACGCGTTATTTGCCGCGGTTGCTGTTCGCGTTGACAGAGGGCCGCACGTGCTCGGTTCCTTTGCCGCGCTTTCGCATGCCGCGACCTTTTGTGCCCGCGCTCGTCAGCCCACGGAGCGCACGATCGGTGTGCTGGCTCTCGCAGATCCACGAGAGATCGTCGTCGTTTTTGATCGCCCCGTGGCTCGGATCCACGAGGATGACCTCGTGCCACTTCTGGGGTGACAATGCCACCCGTGGCAACGATCTCGCCTACGATTACCTTCCCAAGCTGGACGACAGGAACCACTCACACATGTCCATGTTTGAGGATATGGATGCCGGCGAGATCAAGGGCTTCTTCGCCTGGGGTCAGAACCCCGCAGTGGGAGGTCCGAACGCCACCCTGGAGAGAAGGGCTCTGTCCAAGCTGGACTGGATGGTGGCCATCGATATCGTCGAGACGGAAACGGCTTCCTTCTGGAAGGCGCCCGGGGTGGATCCGTCGACCATCGACACCGAGGTGTTCATGCTTCCGGCGGCCAACTCTTACGAGAAGCAGGGGACCATAGCCAACAGCGGACGCTGGATTCAGTGGAGATACAAGGCCCTGGAGCCGCCGGGAGAGGCGGAGTCCGACCTCTGGATTGCGGACAAGCTGTACAAGGCCATCCGCGCCAGGTATGAAGAAGAGGGAGGAGCCTTCCCGGATCCCATCCTGCAGCTGAACTGGGACTACGGCGGTGGAGCCTGGGACGAGCCGGACATCGAGAAGATTGCCATTGAGATCAACGGCATCGACTGGAACACCGGACGGCCCCTGGCCAACTTCACCCAGCTGAAGGACGACGGCACGACGGCCTGCGGCAACTGGCTGTACTCTGGCTACTACAACAACACGGAGAATCCGGCCGCCAAGAGCCGCGTCAGGGAACAGGAAGGCATCGGCCTGAACCCGGGCTGGGCCTTCGCGTGGCCGCTCAACCGCAGGATCCTCTACAACCGGGCCTCGTCAGACTCTCAGGGCAACCCCTGGGATCCGAGAGCACCTGTTGTATGGTGGAACGGCTCCGAGTGGGTGGCCGAGGATGTGCCCGATTTCGGCTGGCGTGCGGCGGATGGAAGCATGATCCCGCCCGAGACCTCGGCGGAAAAGGCCTTCATCATGCTGCCGGAGCTGCAGGGACTTCTATTCTCCAACCGACTGGCTGAGGGACCCTTCCCCGAGCACTACGAGCCGGTCGAGAGTCCGTTCGCGAATATCATGTCGAGGACGCAGATCAACCCGGCGGTCATCCTTCGCATCCCAGAGGAGATGGCCGAGGTTGGCAGCGCTGACTACCCCTACATCGGGACCACCTACCGGGTGACGGAACACTGGCAGTCTGGCATCATGACCAGGAATGCTCCCTGGTTGAACGAGATGATGCCCGACATCTTCGCCGAGATCAGTCCCGGTCTGGCGGCCAAGATCGGCGTCAGCAACGGCGAAGAGGTTTACGTTTCCACCATGCGGGGCCAGATCAAGGTCATTGCCTGTGTGACGCCGCGGATGAAGCCCCTGGTGGTGGACGGCAGGGAGATCGAGATCGTGGGGATGCCCTGGCACTGGGGATATGCTGGAATGTCCCACGGTGAGGTGGCGAATGATCTCACGGCCCACATCGGGGATGCGAACACGCTGATCCCCGAGTACAAGGCCTTTCTCTGCAATATAAGGAAGGTGGATTAGCATGCGGAACATGATGCTTGTGGATACCACCAAGTGCATAGCCTGCCGCGCGTGCCAGGCGGCGTGCAAGAACTGGAACGGCCTGCCCGCGGAGAGCACCACCTTCACAGGGAGCTACGAAAATCCGCCGGACTACACGCCGACCACGTGGACCCGGCTCACCTTCCGCGAGCATGAGAAAGAGGATGGTTCCATACAGTGGAACTTCGGCAAGCTCCAGTGCATGCACTGCACCGATGCGGCATGTGTGATGGTCTGCCCCACCGGCGCCATGCACCGGACGCCGGAGGGCACGGTAATGGTGGACCCGCAGAAGTGCATTGGCTGCAACTACTGCGCGGCCGCGTGTCCTTACGGGGTTCCCCGGTTTGACCAGGTCCTGGGTGTGATGAGGAAATGCACCATGTGCTACGATCGCACGAGCAACGGCCTGAAGCCGATGTGCGTCAAGACCTGCCCCGTGGACGCCCTCGAGTTCGGCGATGCGTTGACCATGCAGTCCAAGGCGAGGGCCCGCGTCGAGAAGCTGAAAGCTTCAGGTGTGTCGGGGGCCCGGTTGTACGGAGATGACATCACCGGGGGCACGGGAGTGCTGTACGTACTCAGGGATCTCCCATCGAGGTATGGACTGCCCGACGAGCCCGGTGTACCCCTGTATGCCCAGATATGGCGGGTCCTGTTCAGACCGATCAGGGCGCTTGCTGTTGTGGGGTTGGCCCTGGGGCTCATCGGCAACAGGAGCGCATCCAAGGATCTGGCCAAGGACTAGGGGCCTCTCCGGGCAGGTGATTAGTGTAGTCATGCAAATATCAGGGAGTTTGGAGGGATCTACTTGAGCGTACGAAGCTTTCAGGCGGGAATTCACCCTCCTCAATTCAAAGAGGCCACCAGCGGCAAGGAAGTGGTCGACATAGCCTTGCCGGAGGAAGTGGTCATCCCCCTTTGGCAGCACGTCGGAGCGCCCTGTGACCCCCTGGTCAAGGTGGGTGACAGGGTTCTGGCTGGCCAGAAGATAGGGGATAGTGACGCGTTTGTGAGTGCACCTGTGCACGCCAGTGTGGCGGGCGAGGTCACGGCCATAGAGCCCCGTCCGTCCTTCGACGGAACGGAAGTGAACAGCGTCGTCATCTCGGTTGCCGAGAAACAGGAGTCGGTGGAGTTTCCCCCGGGTAAGGGAGTAGATGAAGCCACTCCGGAGGATATCAAGAAGGCTGCTAGGGAAGCTGGCATAGTGGGTATGGGTGGTGCCGCCTTTCCCACTTCAGTGAAGCTGAGCCCGCCTCCGGACAAACCGATCGACTCGTTGATCATCAACGGAGGTGAGTGTGAGCCGTTTCTCACCTGCGACCATCGCGGCATGCTTGAGGAAACCGATGAACTGATTCAGGGCACCAGACTTCTCATGAAGGCCGTGGGGGCCTCCCGCGGGTACTTCGGCATCGAGGATAACAAGCCTGATGCCATCGAGCTCCTCACGGAGAAGGTGTCCGGCATCGAGGACATGGAAGTGGTTCCCCTGGTGGCGAAGTACCCCCAGGGGGCTGAGAAGCAGTTGATCAAGGCCGTTCTCGACAGGGAGGTTCCCCCGGGGGCGCTCCCGATGGAGGTCGGTGCCCTGGTGCACAACGTGAATACTGCACTGGCCATCTACCAGGCGGTGACCGGCGGCATTCCTCTGATCGAGCGGGTCGTGACCGTATCGGGACCCTGTGTGACGGAGCCGAAGAACGTGCGGGCCAAGGTCGGGACCCCGGTGCGCCACATCCTGGAACAGTGTGAGGGGACAGAGGGTGCGGCCAAGGTCATTCTGGGCGGCCCCATGACCGGTTTTGCCCAGTCGAGCCTGGGCGTGCCCATTGTCAAGGGAACCGGTGGCATTCTTGCATTGCCTCCCGAGATGGTAGAGGATGAGGAATGGCTGCCCTGCGTCAGGTGCGGAAAGTGCGTGGAGGCCTGTCCGATGTTCCTCTATCCCAACTTCATCGGCACTTATGCGGAGGCAGGCGAGTACGACCAGGCGGATGCCTGGGGCGTTCTGGATTGCATGGAGTGCGGAATATGTGCCTACGTCTGCCCCTCAAAGCGGCCGCTCATACAGTTCGTCAGATCTGCCAAGGCTGATATCATGGCCAGACGTAACTAAAGGAGGCGATGTATATGACCACCGAGCAGTTCATCGTGACCCCCCCTCCGCACTTGAAGGAGAAGGACACAGTGTCTTCTGCCATGAGAGATGTGGGAATCGCGCTGATCCCCGTATCTGTCACAGCGCTGTACTTCTTCCGGCTGAACGCGCTGTTCCTGATGGTGGTGTGCCTCCTTGCGGCCGCCATCACCGACATCGTGGTGAGGGCCCTGCGGGGAAGGCACAACAGCCTTAGGGATGGCAGTGCCCTCCTCACGGGGTTCCTGGTGGCACTGACCTACTCCCCCACGGGCTCCTGGTGGCTGGCCGTTCTGGCCACTGTCATAGGCGTGGGATTGGCAAAGGAGTTGATGGGGGGGCTCGGCTGGAACCGGTTCAATCCGGCCCTGTTTGGAAGGGTGTCCATCATAATCCTGGGGCCCCTGTTCGTCCTGCTGAATCGAGAGTTCGCCGGACTGGCAGTGAGGTTCCCCATGGTGGATGCCATCACCCAGGCCACTCCCATGGCTCTTCTGAAGCAGGGTCTCCCCGGACCGGGATACCTCAGCCTGTTTCTCGCCAACGCCGGAGGTGCGCTGGGTGAGACATCTGCCCTGGCTCTCCTCCTCGGCGGAGCGTATCTTCTTTACCGGGGACACATAAGCTGGAGGACGCCGGTGTCCTGCATAGCGGCGGTATTTGTCCTCACTGCCGTCTTCGGCAGAGACCCGCTGTTCCATGTCCTGGCGGGCGGACTCCTGTTGGGGGCCATCTTCATGGCGACGGATTGGGTCACGAGTCCCATCACCGAGAGGGGACAGATCATCTACGGAGTGAGCATAGGAGTCCTGGTAGTCGTGTTCAGGTTGTTCCTGGCACCGGTTGAAGGTGTGGCCTTCTCCATCCTCATAATGAATGCTTTCGTGCCGATGATAGACAAAGCGACGAGGAGACTGACGTTCGGAGAGGTGCCGGCCCTGCCGGCAACCGGGAAATCTGAGACAGCGTAAGACGAAAGAGCGGGATGAGAGAATCAGCGGAAGGCCGATTCCTCATCCCGCCTTTTCTATGCCCCCGCCACAGGACCTCCCGTCCTGGGTGTAGCGAGGACACCTGATCGAAGCCTCCCGGCGCAGCGGCGCAACTGCGCCGCGGGAAACGGGGTCTATCTTTTTCTGGACTTCAGGAGCTGACCGTGACACATCCTGTCGGTTTGCCCTCGAGTCATGGTTGTCTCCCTATTCCCCAGCATCATGCTTCTTCTTGCTCTGTGCGATCAGCACAATTCCCGCAATGATGATGCCCATGATCAATCCAGGGATGCCCAGAAAGAGAGTTCCCAGCACCGGTACGGTGATGAGGGCCGTCAGCAGACAGCCCAACTGCTGCATTTTTCTGCTGGTCTTCTGCAGCCTGTCCTGCGTGCTCTTCTCTCCCATTGGCCCTCCTCCTTGAGAACTCAGTCGGTCTTTCGCCAGGTGGCACCGCCGGCGGTTTCAAAGCCGACATCGGCATCCTTGATCTCGATGATGGCACCCCCGGTGACCATCGCGTCGTTGGCTACTATGGCGTCGAACTCGTGACTGAAATCGGACAATCGTGCCCAGTACTGCACGTCGTCCTGGGTGCGGTATGTACCTGGCTCGATGTCCACGACTACCGGCCCGTCCGGCAGCGCAACATTGGCAATGATGTCATCGAACTCTCCACTGAGACCCGAGAGCCTTTCGAAGTAGGTCACACCGCCGTCACAGCGGTAGCGGCCCGGCTGAATGTCTTCCCCGACGAGATACGTACCGGGGCCGAAGCTTGCAGTAGATTGGGGTTCCGGATCGGTTGCGGGGTCGGGCTCCGGTTCAGTCTCTGACTCTTCCTCTGGCTCTGCCTCAGGTTCCTCGGGTTCTTCCTCCTCTGCCTCAGGTTCCTCAGGTTCCTCGGGTTCTTCTTCTGGCTCGAATTCCACCTCCGGAGTCTCCGGCTCCGCCGCAGTCTGAGGGGGCGGCCCCGTCATCGATTCGGTGTCATCCTTACCATCTCCAAATACCAGTGCCAGGAGCACCAACAGGGCAAAACCGATTGCTGCCCACTTCAATACTCTCCTCATGGCTCATCCTCCTCGTGTTACCTCTTTGTCTTCATCTGGTTACCAGATGAGACGAATTGTGTTAACGCCATATGCCCGTCGAACGCGAGATGCCTCACTCGGCGCTCGTGTTGCCCGTGGCATGCTCCCCTGAGTGGCTGCCTCCCTGCCATTCCCCGCCTTCTCTCGGTGATACATACCTTCGGGCAAGACTCATCTTAACTTCCACGTCTGACAGCTGTATGTCATACTGTCGCCTTCATCTGTGTAATTCCGTGGCAGATATTGCTGACACCCTCTCCTGTCTCAAT
>JAWOBW010000003.1:0-4123 GCA_046484105.1 Bacillota bacterium | reverse complement strand
GGCGAGGATGGACGCGTGCAGGGAGCCCTGGATCTTCTGGGAATACCCTATGTCGGCTGCGGCGCGACTGCGTCGGGTGTGGCCATGGACAAGGAGATAATGAAGCAGCTGTTCCTGGCCGCCGGACTGCCGGTGACGGAGCACCTGACCTACCGGGTGGAGCAGATTCGCGATCATGAAGAGGACATAGTGAAAGAGACGGGGGAGAGGCTGGGATACCCGTGCTTCGTGAAGCCGGCGGGTCTGGGCTCGAGCGTGGGGGTCTCACGGGTGAACCGGGAGGAGGATCTGCCCGCTGCCCTGCGGGCGGCGGCGGGTCACGATGAGAAGATACTGGTTGAACGCGCAGTGACGGGAGTGAGGGAACTGGAGTGCAGTGTCCTGGGGAATTCGCGGGTGCGCGTCGCCGGACCGGGCGAGATAATCCCGGCGGGATGTTTCTACGACTACGATGCCAAGTACTTCTCCGAGCAAACCCAGTTGATCATCCCTGCTCCCGTCTCTGAGGAGGTGGCGGGGGAGATCCGGAGGGTGGCCGAGCTCGCCTTTCACGCGGTGACGGCCAGGGGGATGGCGAGGGTGGACTTCTTCTACCAGCCTGACCAGGGAAGGGTCCTGCTCAACGAGATCAACACCATTCCCGGCTTCACAGATAGGAGCATGTATCCCCTGCTGCTTTCCGCCGAGGGGCTCTCCTTTGAGCAGCTGGTCGATGAGCTCATAGACCTGGCGCTTCAGCACCACCGCTGACGAAAGGAGAGGAACTGAACGGCGGTTTGTAGAAGTATTTGGAATAGTAATCTTTGACCGGACCGGAGGCTGAGGATAATGACTGTGAGGCTCGTGAGAGGGAGACGGGGCCGCCTTCTGGGTGTGCTCATTGTTGCGGCGACGCTATTGGGGGTTCTGCTGTATCCCTCCGGTGGCGCCGGGGCCGCCGAGGATCGCGGGGCCCTGGTCCACGTGCTGCCGTTCGAGGGCATCATGGATGCGGGCCTGGCTTCCTTCGTCCGCCGGGGGGTGCGGGAGGCCGAGCAGCGAGGGGCGGACGTGCTCCTGGTGCGCGTAAGCACACTGGGCGGGGAGATTGACGCCGCCCTCGACATCCGCGATCTGCTGCTGGAGACAGACCTGCAGACGGTGGCCTTTGTGAAGAACAGGGCCTGGTCCGCCGGGGTGCTGGTGACGATCGCCTGCGAGCGGGTGGTCATGGCGCCCGGTTCCTCCATCGGAGCGGCCGAGCCGCGGCCGGCGGAGGAGAAGATCATCTCCGCCTGGCGGGCCGAACTCGAGGAGACTGCGGAGCACCGGGGACGGGATCCCGGATTCCTCGCCGCCATGGTTGACAAGGATGTCGAGATTGAGGGTGTGGTGGAGAGGGGAAAGCTGCTCACCCTCACGGCCACCCGGGCGCTGGAGATGGGGTTCATCGACGGCACAGCCTCGAGTGACATGGAGGCCCTGGGGGTGCTGGGCATTCACCCGGCCGAGATGGTGCTCATTCAACCCACGACCCTGGAGCTTTTTGCCCGCTACGCCACGAGCCCGTTCGTCGCGCCGCTGTTGCTCGCCGTCGGCCTGGTCGGACTGGTGATTGAGGTGGCGGTGCCCGGCTTCGGGGTGCCCGGCCTGGTGGGGCTGTTGTCGCTGGCCGGTTACTTTGTCGGCCACATCGCGGCGGGTTACGCGGGGTTGTCGATCGCTCTCCTATTTGCATTCGGCATGAGCCTGCTGGTGGTCGAGGCCTTCATTCCCGAGTTCGGCGCCTTCGGCATTGGCGGCATGGTGGCCATGATGGCGAGCATATACCTGGCCTCCCCGACACCGGCTGCCGCACTCCGTTCCATTCTCGTCGCCTTCGGGGCGCTGGTGGCGACCGCCGTGGTCCTGATTCGCATGGGACACCGGTTTCCCCTGTGGCGACGCCTGCTGCTGGCGGAGGAGCTCACCACTGCGGGAGGATACGTGTCGCAGAGGAGTCTGAGAGATCTGGAGGGGCGGCAGGGTCGGGCCATCACACCATTGCGACCGGCCGGTACAGCGGAGTTTGACGGAGTCAGGACGGACGTGGTCAGCGAGGGAGGATTCATTGCCTCCGGGAGGACGGTGGAAGTCATCCGGGTCGCGGGCAGGCGAGTGGTGGTGCGCGCCCTTCCCGATCAGAATTGAGATAAGGAGTTGATGAGCGTGGAAGCGTTGATTTTTGCCCTGTTCATTGCGGTAGTTGGTCTGGTTGTGCTGGCGGTGATCTTCAGCTTCATACCGCTGGGATTGTGGATCTCGGCACTGGCGGCCGGGGTGCGGGTCAGCATCATGAGCCTGGTGGGGATGCGGCTGCGCAGGGTTCCGCCCGCCCGGATTCTGAATCCGCTGATAAAGGCGAATAAGGCGGGACTGGGCCTGAGTGCCGACAAGCTTGAGGCCCATTACCTGGCCGGCGGCAATGTGGACAGCGTCGTCGATGCCCTGATCGCCGCCCAGAGGGCGGAGATCGACCTGAGTTTCGAAAGGGCGGCGGCAATCGACCTGGCGGGACGAGAGGTGCTCAAGGCGGTGCAGATGTCGGTGAACCCGAAGGTCATCGAGACGCCCGTGGTGGCCGCAGTGGCCAAGGACGGAATCGAGGTCAAGGCCAGGGCGCGGGTCACGGTGAGGGCCAACATAGACCGACTCGTCGGGGGTGCCGGTGAGGACACAATCATCGCGCGCGTCGGCGAGGGTATCGTGACCACGGTGGGCTCCGCCGCCAGTCACGAGGCGGTCCTCGAGAATCCGGACTCCATTTCCGCCACCGTGCTGGAGAAGGGCCTGGACGCGGGAACGGCGTTCGAGATACTGTCCATCGACATTGCCGATGTGGATATTGGCCGCAACATCGGCGCCGAACTGCAGAGTGACCGGGCGGAGGCGGACAAACGGATTGCCCAGGCCCGGGCCGAGGAGAGACGCGCCATGGCTGTCGCCCGCGAGCGCGAGATGAAGGCCAGGGTCGAGGAAATGAGGGCCAGGGTGGTCGAGGCGGAGGCCGAGGTGCCCAAGGCGATCGCCGTGGCCTTCCGCGAGGGGCAGCTGGGCGTGATGGATTACTATGCCCTCAGGAACCTTCAGTCCGACACCGGGATGCGGGAGTCCATTTCGAGACTGTATCCGGACGAGGAGCAGCCGCTGCCGACAGACACGCGGGAAAAACGCGATGACAAAGAGGAATAGACCCAGAAGACGTGATCTGGAAGGAGAGAAGATGCCGTGAATCTATTTCTCCTTCTCATATTGGTTGCCGCGTGGATGATCTTCAGCTGGTTTACCCAGGCCGTGCAGCGGGCCCAGAGACCCTCCAGTGCACCAGCGCAGCCGGAGCGGGTGGAGAGGAAGGGTCGGAGGACCTCCGCGGAAAGATCGGAACCGGCGCCGCCAGCACAGGAGTCGGTGGAGCAAGCACCGGCGGACAGTCCCGCCCGGCGAAGGCGGGCGCGCAGAGAGCAGACGCGGGCACCGGCCCGCCCCCCCGGGAGGACCGGTGAGCTCAGCGCTGAGAGTGTGGTCCTGGGCGTAGTCATGTCGGAGGTGCTGGGACCGCCCAGGTGCCTCAATCCGCATCGCCCCCCCGCCGCGCGAAACCGGTGAGAATCGACGAGCACCGCCTGGCGCTGTTTTTTGGCCAGCGGTGCTCGCAGCCGCACCGTAGGGGGCAAGTGACGTCCCCGCAGTCTGTAGGTAGAATCTGCCGCAGGCGGGATGGAACTTCTCCGCCCCGGTGTAGTCACTGCAGCAGGGAGCGGGCATCTCAATCCAACTTGAGAGGCCGTGTGAAGACCAGGCCTAATGTAAGCGTCGGCGTTTTCCGAAACTATGAGTGAGGAAAGATGTCTCAGGGTATCCCTGGCAGTCTGACGGATCAACAGCCTCGCATGAGAACTCTCCTACCGGGCCGGATGCAGCCCCTGGTGCTGAACCAGGGAGTCCCGATAGGGAACAGCATACGATTCAAAGGTTCACGTCAGGCCCAGGGCAGCATTCTTCGACGAAAAGTCACGTCATGGACGTGCAACAGGGGTGTGCGAGAACCACCCTGAAACCGTTGCTCCAGGTTCATTGTCCCAGGGATACCCTGAAAACTGCAAAT
>JAWOBW010000281.1:0-11773 GCA_046484105.1 Bacillota bacterium | reverse complement strand
CTTCGAGGGGAACGCGTGGATGACAGTGCCTACCAGAACCAGAACTATTCGCACCAGCAAAAAACGGCTTCCCCCCCGAGCCAAGACAAAGACCTGTGCTACAAGATGCTCGGGGTGTCGCCTTCCGCGACATGGGACGAAATCGAGAAAGCATACCGCCGCAAGGCCAAACTCCACCATCCCGATCATGGCGGAGACGAAGACACGATGCGCGCCCTCAACGACGCCTACGCCCAATTGAAGGCGATTAGGGGGCGGCGCTAAAAGCACAAACCGGCCTTACTCCTCTTTGGCCAATCGCGACCACGCGCTTTCCTGCTCGGCCACATCAAGAGAACGCTCGAAACGCTTCAGCGCCTGCTGATAGTCCCCGTATATCGTGAATATCTTGTCCAAGTTCGTAATTTCGAAGACCTTGCGCACCTCGTTCTTGAGTCCGCACAGGCGGAGGCTACCCCGGGCGTCCTGAACGGCCTGGTTGATGCGCAGCAGTTCGGTCAGCACGGCGCTTGACAGATAGTCCACGTTTGCGAAGTTCAGCATCAGGTTGATCCCCGGATGTTTCTTGACAAATTCAAGGACCTCATTGCCGAACTGGGTGACATTAACGGCATCCAACACACTCGCTGCGCCTATGTGTCCTACCGTGATATTGTCGACCGTCTCGAAGGTGACCCAAAATCTCCTTCGATGTCCCGACAGTCCTCTATTCCCACCGAAACCCTGACCATACCCTCCTCAATCCCGGCCGCGGCCAGCTCCTCGGGTTCCAGGCTGCGGTGAGAGGTGGTTGCGGGGTGAGTTATGATGGTGCGAACGTCACCCAGAGTCGGGGCGAAGCTGACCAGCTCCAGCCGGTCCATCATCTCATTCACGGCGCTCCTTCCACCGGAGAGTACGAAGGAGAGTACAGCACCCGCACCCCCCGGAAGGACCCGGGCGGCCAGGTCGTGATCCGGGTCGGAGGGGAGCCCGGGATAGTGGACCCGCTTCACGCCGGGACATTCCTGCAGGAATCGCGCGAGGGAGAAAGCGTTGTGTGTCGCCGCTCTCACTCTCAGTCCCAGGGTGAACATCCCGTGAATCATGAGCCAGGCGGCGAAGGGATCCAGGGTTGCGCCCGTGTTGACCAGGAACTCGCGGCACCTGTCGACGGTCGATTGTGATCCCGCCAGCATGCCCCCGATCAGGGCCGAGTTACCGCAGAGATACTTGGTTGCACTCTCCATCACTACTGCGGCTCCGAAGTCGAGGGGCCGGGCGAGAACGGGCGAGGCCATGGTATTGTCGACGGCCAACTGCATGCCGTGCTCCCGGCATAACTCGGCCAGGCGGGGAATGTCCGCGGGTCGGACCAGGGGGTTGGATATGCTCTCAACCAACAGCAGCCGGACGCCGTCGTCCCACGCCTTCTCGATCGCCTCGGGAGCCGGGCCGTCAGCGATCAGGATTCGTCTGTCCATCCGGCGGAGCTCGGTCCGGGCGAGGTTCATGGTTCCCCCGTACAGGTCGCGGGGAAGTATTATGCCATCACCTGGATCTGTGAGGGCAACCAGTGCGGCGAAGAGAACCGCCATGCCCGATGCTGCACACACCGCGGCCTCCGCCCCGTGCCAGAGGGCAAAACTGTCCTCAATCTGAGTATGATTCGGATTTCCCATGCGGCTGTATGCATATCCGGGTCTTTCTCCCTCCCACACCCCATCCACCATTTCGAGCGAGTCGAAGGTGAATGCAGCCGTCTGGTAGATGGGAGGCGAGAGGGGGCCATTCGGGGTCCTCATGCTCCGTGGTCCGTGGACTGAGAGCGTATTGGGGCCCCAGCTGCGGCGGTCTGTGCAGTCTTTCCGGTTCAATCTATCACTTCACTTTCCGCACTTGTTGAACAGGATGTGTACGCGAGGCCTGGCCTCATCGTCAGTCGAAGTAGACAATGCAGGTACGTCGTTGTGATCAATTGTAGGCGCTTCTGGTCCTCGCTGGCAAGCTGTGGCCGGGGAGACGAAGTTCGGGTGACCGACCGGGGCACTCTGTCGGTGGGAGGCCACCCGGCCGATCGACTGGAGGCCCTTCCTGTACTCACTCATCCACTCCTTTTCAACTTACCAGTTCGCAGGGCGTATCTTTCGCCCAGTGAGAACACGTACAGCCCCAGGGGAACGAGGGTGGTCCCGAAGAGGACCAGGATTGCGATGTCTCCCCGGAGCTGCGTCACGGGAGCGCCCGCCAGCAGGGCCTCTCGCGCCGCCCTCAGAGTGTAGGTGGCCGGGGAGACGATCGAAAGCGGCCGCAGCCACCCCGGCAGGACGTCGACGCTGTAGTAGACTCCGGACACCAGCAGGATCATGCCCTGGACGATGTGAGTGGCTTGACTGCCGCGCTCCGGCGACATAAGCGGCAGCACCGCCGCCATAAGGCCGAGACCTATGAAGGAGAAGCTGGCCGCGACCAGCACCAGCAGGGCCCCGCCCAGGTTGGCGCCACCCAGGTCGAGGGAGAAGAATACACTCGCCGCGACCATGATCACCACGGTTCGCACCAGGCCGTAGGCCATGGCGAAGAGACATACGCCCCCGAGATAGCTGGCTCGCCGCACCGGTGCCATGAAGGTGTATTCAATGGTACCCTCCCATCGCTCCCAGGATACGGATTGACTCACCTCGCTGAACAGCACCGATAGGAATCCCCACAGCAGGGCTCCCACCACCAGATACAGGATCATTCCGTCGGCTGAGGTTCCCATGCTCGCAGCTGCCTGATCCACTCCGATCAGGCCGATGGTCAGGGTGTTGATCAGTGTGTAGAAGAGGAACACGATCTCCCAACTGAGATACCGGCGCACCAGGTTGAAGTTCCGCACCAGTATTCCCCACGCGGCGCCGAACTCCGCACCGGTTCCCCGGTGAGCCGGACGGAATGGTTCGGTTCTGCCTGCCTCACTCATCCGTCATTGCCTCCTCCCAGTTCTCGCCCGTGACCGCGAGGAACACGTCCTCCAGAGAACCCTCCGGTCCGACCGCGTGGGCCCTCTTCAGATTGGCCACGGTGTCAAGGGCCGCGATGCGGCCGGCATTCATGACCGCCACCCGGTCGCACAGGGTTTCTACCTCCTTCATGTCGTGACTGGTCAGAAGGATGGTGGGCCTGCTCTCCCGGTGCACCTCCCGGATGAACTGCTGCACATCGGCCTTGGACTTGGGATCGAGACCGGTGGTCGGTTCATCCAGAAGCATCAGCACCGGTGAGGTCAGCAGTGCCCGGGCGATCGACACTTTCTGCTGCATGCCCCGCGACAGATTCTCCACCGGTCGAGAGAGGTAGTCCTCGTCGAAGCCGAAGGACTGCAGGATATCCCTCGCCCGGGTGTAGCCGGTCCTGGGGCCGATGCCGTAGAGCCGCGAGGCGTAGCTGAGGTTCTCCCAGGCGGACAGCTTCTTGAAGAAGGCGGCATCCACCGAGACCCGGTTGATGAGCCTCCGAACCGACATGGGATCGGCCACCGCGTCGTGCCCGTAGACAGATACTGTGCCCCTGTCCGGCAGCAACAGGGTGGCTATGAGCCGGATGAGGGTTGACTTGCCCGAGCCGTTGGCACCCAGGATGCCGAAAATCTCTCCCTCGGAGACGGAGAAGGTGACATCACGGACTGCCCATACTGGAGTTTTCTTCGCGCGCAGGTGGTTGAAACTCCACCACCTCCGACCGCCTCTGTCCGCCCTCGTCACCTTGCGTTCGTAGAAGATCTTCGATGTCTGAGAACAGACCACGGCTTCCATCTTGGATTCCTCCCATCTGGCCGCATGGGGGCGGAGTCAGCCTGGACTGTTCTTCGGGGGAAAAACGAAGGGGGCCCGGGCTTCCGCCCGGACCCCCGAGAAGACGAGGGTCTGCTGCCTACAGAGTCCGGACGTACTGGGAAGAGGGCACACGGGTGCCACGATACTCACCCTGCGTTTTGGTCATCAGCAACACACCGGGCATGTTCACCCTTCTCTCCACAGTAGTCTGGTAGTCACACTCTCAAAGAATACCTGTTCACCGCCGCTGCGTCAATGCGGTCGTCCCTCGGCGAAACCAGATTGTAATGAAGAGTGACCAGTCCTCACTGCGGGTTCTCCGGGTTCTCTTCGTCCTTCGTCCCCTCGTCATCGGAGGAGGAATCGGAGAATTTGCGCAGGGCCTGGGCCATCTGCCGCAGGCGTCGGTCCGCCCGGCCGAAGACAGTGTCGGGTGGATACTCCTCGTCATCTATCCGTTCACCGGCGGGCATCCCGGTCAGCAATTCTATGGCCTCACGGACGTCCCGGACCGCCCACACGTGGAAACTGCCCTCATCGACTGCGGCGATCACTTCATCGTTGAGCATCAGGTTGTCGGCGTTCTTCTCGGGAATCAGGACGCCCTGCTCCCCGGTCAGCCCCGCCGCCTTGCAGGTGTAGTAGAATCCCTCGACTTTCTCATTGACGCCTCCGATCGGCTGCACCTGTCCCTTCTGGTTCACCGAGCCGGTCACGGCGATCGACTGCGGGAGAGGAACGTCGGCCAGGCTCGACAGGATGGCGTACAGCTCCGCAGAGGAGGCACTGTCCCCGTCGATCTCCCCGTACATCTGCTCAAAGGTGATACTGGCGGAAAGAGACAGGGGCTTGTCGTAGGCAAACAGGTTTGCCAGGTAGCTGGCCAGGATGAACACTCCCTTGGAGTGGCCGGATCCACTCATCTTCACCTGGCGCTCCAGGTTGACCACTCCCTCGTCACCGAGATACACGTTGGCGGTGATCCGGGAGGGGTGGCCGAAGGAGTAGTCTCCCAGGTCGATGACGCTCAGCCCGTTGATCTGGCCGACGGTGCGTCCCTCGGTGTCGACCATGATCTTGCCGCGGTCGATGGCCTCGCGGATGTGGTCCTCAACCAGCCTGGAGCGATAAATCTTCTCCTTCACTGCCCTGTTCACGTGTTCGGCCGAGACGCGGTCACTGTCCTCAGATCGCGCCCAGGCGTCAGATTCGTATACTATGGCGACTATGTCATTGAAGCGGGCCGAGAGCTTGGTCTGGTCCTCGGTCAACCGGCAGCTGTAGTCGACGACGCCCGCGATGGCTGCCGGTTCGAAGGGCAGCAGGCCGTCTCGCTCGCAGACCATGCGCACGAAGCTGCCGTACTGCTGCAGGTACTCCTCGGTGCGATCCATTCGGATGTCGAAGTCAGCCTTGATCTTGAAGTGCTTGCGGAAGTCATCGTCATAGGTGGACAGGAGATAGTATAGTAGTGGTGAGCCTACTAGCAGGATCTTCACGTCCAGGGGTATCGGCTCTGGCCTTATGGCCGTGGTGGGCACCAGGCGGTACTGCTTGTCGATATTCTCCACCCGCACCGCCTTGTTCTTGAGGCTTCGCTTCAGGGCATCCCAGCTGAGGGCGTTGACGAGGACGTCTTCCGCCCGCAGGATGAGGAAACCACCGTTGGCCCGGTGCAGAGCGCCAGCCTGGATCAGAGTGTGATCGGTGACCATGGTTCCCATACTGCTTTCGTATTCGATCTTTCCCACCAGGTTGTAGTAGGTGGGATTGGTCTCCTCCACCACCGGCGCGCCGCTGGTCTCGGCGTTGTTGACCAACAGGTTGACCTGGTAGCGGGCGAAGGAGGAGGTGAGCTTGCGGGGAAACATCGACATCATGTCACCCTCCCCGTCCTCACCCTTGAACTGGTCGAGATGTTCTATTATGTCGTCGTGTACATCCTCCAGGTGAGAACACACGGCGGGGAAATCGGAGTACTTCTCCTGCATCTGCTCCACCAGAGGCCGTATCGCGAAGGATCCCATGGTCTTCTCCAGGTCTTTAATCGCTGACTTGACCTCCTTTTCCAACTGGCGCACGCTCCGCACGGCCTCCCTTATCTCGCGCTGTATTTCCGTGCCCTTCTCCTCTATTTCACGACGCTTCTCCGTATCCAGGGACTGGAACTCGTCATTGCTCATCGGTTTGCCCTCTTCGTTGAGGGGTATTGAGGCGAAACCCCCGGTGCCCTTCTGCAGGGCGAAGCCCTGCTCCCGAACCCGGTCCTCGATTTCCTGGAGGTTCTCCGTGGTCCGCCGCTGGAACTGCTCAATGATCTCGGTGCGGCGCTTTTCGTAGTCTCCTCCCTCGAACTCGTTGATGATGGCGGTGCGGGCGTCCTCGATCAGTTCGTCCATGTCCGCCTTGAATGCGATTCCCCGGCCTGCGGGCAGAGACAGCGCCCAGGGGGCATTGGGTTCGGAGAAATTGTAGAGGTAACACCAGTCGCGCGGGGTCTCCAATTCTGTCGCCTTGTCCCGTACTGCAGCCCGGGCGAAAGTGCTCTTGCCCGTGCCCGGGGCGCCGGACATGAAGATGTTGTAGCCCGGACTGGATACTTCCAGGCCGAACCTGACCGAGCGGACCGCCCTCTCCTGTCCAATTATGCCGTCGCCCTCTGAGGCCACGGCCTCATTATCATCGGTGAAGATATCCGGCGAGCACCGGTTTCCCATCTCATCCGGTCTGAGCTCGCGGGGCCATCTGTCTGGCACGATCTATCTCCTCCCTCGAATCGTTGGGTATTGACAACAGGATAAGTCACAGGAGTAGTTTTCGCCAGCCCAGTTCCTTTACCTGCAAGGCGAGGAGAGACAAGCAGACGAATCATCCCGTGTGAGCTACCCCTGTCCGAGCCGCATGAGCAGTGGGATTCATAAAGACAAGTCACCGACCCTACAATGTATGAGAAGGGAGGCCTGACCTTGTTCCGTCCCGTCTTGCTCACCCTCGTCGTGCTCCTTGTGGTCGCCTCCTCGTGCGCCCGCGGTCCCGGCATGCGGGTGTGGCGGGGACCGGAACCGGGTCCCGACAGCGACCTGCCGCGCCTGCTTTGGCGGATGGAGTTCACATCCGAGGACGTCAGAATGGCGAGACGGCCGGGGGGGCGAACCCTCATGCTCTACTGGACGGACGGTGAGGGGGGAGAGCTAGCGCTCGTTGACCTGACGGGAGAGGTGATCGGCCGGAAGACGGTGCCGGGCGTCCTCCTGGAGGGGGGATTCCGCCTGGAAGGCGGGACAGCGCAGGTGCTGTACCAGGATGTCGGGGGTGTAGTGGTCACCTTCGGGGTGACCTCCACCGGCGAAGTGGTCTCCTTCGAGTTCGAGGAGCCCTATCCCTGGGATTCCCTGGCCCTGCTGAGACGGGGCCCACTCGAGGTGATCGGCCGGGACGACCGCTGGATCTACCTGACTGAGCTGGGTGAGACTCCCCGGGGATGGATTCTGGCGACGACCATCACCGGCCTGGTCCGGGACCACTGAAGCTCAGACCAGGTATCTGCCCTCTTCCTCCGCCGCCTCTGCCGGTACCTCACATGTACTCCTGGCCGAGTGAACCGCGCGCTCGATGTCGGCGCGCGGCCAGAAGTGAGTCAGGAGCAGACGCTTCACTCCCGCCTCCCTGGCCATTGTGCCCGCCTCGGAGGCAGTCATGTGGCCCCGGAATCCCGCCTGGGACTCCTCGAGGGAGGCCTCGGCGAGGAGCAGGTCCGCGCCGCGGGCGATCTCGACGACTTCCCGAGAATAGGCGGTGTCAGCGGTGTAGGCGAGGGCCCTGTCGTCCGCGGTCACCCGCACGGCACAGCAGGGCAGGGGATGATCAGTGGTCGCGAAGCGAACGGTGAAGGGGCCCAGCTGCAGCTGGTCGCCTCCCGCGATGGGGTGGGCCCGCAGTGCCCCCTTGTAGTCGAGCCGGGCGAATTCCTCCGGCGGCTCCGGCGGGGCGTATACCTCGATCGGCGTGGGATGGTCGCGGCCGCGGAGATCGGAGTCTGCGGCGTAGCGGAGAATGTGTACGTCGGAGCAGTGATCGCCGTGAAGATGTGACAGGATGAGATACTCCAGCTTCTCGAATTCGACGGCGTTTTGCAGACGGGCGACCACCCCGCTTCCGCATTCCAGCAGCAGCGACGCGTCGCCGCTCTGCAACAGATAGCCGGGACAGGCTCCCCCGGGCGGGGGAAAGGGCGAATAGCGACCCAGCACTGTCAGCTGCACGGGCTACATCTCCTTTCGACTAATGCGGGAGCTGATCCTGAAACGAAGGCTCACCGGCGACTTCTCCTGCGATGCTCCTGGCCCTCTCGACCTGTTCCTCAGTGCCCTCCGCCAGCAGCCACACCGCACCCTCGGCCCCGGCAATGCCCCCCGAGGCAATGTGCCGGGCGGTGACTCCGGCCAGGATCCCGAGGGCCTCGATCTCGGTGATGATGTCACCCTGCACCGTGATCATGCGCGGCGGGTCGGGATTGAAGTCCCCGTGTCGGTTGAGTCTCTCTGCCACCTCGTAGATGTCGTCGGCCGTGCATTTTTCCAGGCCCACGGGAATGATCAGGCGGAGCCTCCTGCCCGCGATGTGACCCAGGGCAGCGCCGATGCTGCCGCCTCCTCCGAAACCTCCAATCAGTATGCCCGCCACCCTCTGCTGGTAATTGAGGGCATTGGCACCCTTTATGTACACGTCGTCGGGCTGCATCTGCTGCAGGGCGGAAAACCGGTCCAGGTGGGGATCCACCCTTCCCTTTCGGAGGACCACGTCGGGACGCCGGTCCGGCGGCACCAGTGACCCGTCAGCAGTCGAGGGGAGGATGTGACCGGACAGGTACTGGTAGTGGGGGAACTGCTCGCCGGTGATTTCCTCCACAACGGCGGCATTCGTCGATCCAGTGCAGATCAGCACCGTTCCATTCTTCAGGGCTCGCCGGACGGGTGTCATCCGGCTCACTGCCCTGGCAATCAGCCGTTTCGACTCGGATGGGGTGAACGAGAAATGGGTGGCCGGCATTGGATCACCTTCCTTTCCGCGTCAGTCACTGTGCACCTCGAGAACATCACCGTCATGCAGTACGTAGTCGCGCCCCACCATCTGGGCGTCGAAGGTGTGCTCGCCCCAGACGCGGGCGTAGCGGAACCCCGCCCCCACGTCCTTGTGGATTTCGCCGGCAAGGTCCAGGGCAGTGGATCCCCGGTCCAGCACAAAGGGTGCGGAGTAATCCGGCGAGCGACCAGGGGGCCGGGTGTACACGCGGATCTTTCCCAGCAGGTTCCAGAGGCAGCGGTTCAGTGTGTCCAGGTTCTGGCCCGTGGTGGCCGACACTCGCAGCAGGGGAAGACGGGTATGACCGGCCTCGCGCCACATCTCGGAGAGCAGCTCCAGCCGGAATTCCGCCCCATCGTCCTCGGACTTGTTGGCCGCCACCAGGGTCGGGTAGCTGTCTCCCCCGTAGGCCGGCTCGGTCCCGGAGATGAACTCGTTCCAGTCACCCTCCGGGGCGCGCAGGCGGATGCTTCTGTCGTCCAGGTAGTCCATCGCGGCCTCCGTCAGGGTCAGCAGGTCGTCGTCTGACAGATCAAGGACCAGCAGCATGGCATCCGTCACCCGGATCACCTCCTGCAGCCAGGGCGGGGACATCTCCAGGTGAAGAGGAGGCAGGTCGACCAGTTGCACCTGCACGTTCTCATAGGGCATCATTGCCGGCAGGGGCATGACCGTGGTAAAGGGGTACTCACCAATGTCCGGTTCCGCGTTAGTCAGGGCCGCCACCAGGGAGGACTTGCCGGAGTTCGGCGGGCCGGCCACGACAACCTGACCCGGCCCCTGTCTCGTCACCACCCAGTCCGGACGCCGCTTTGCCGCTCCTGAGCGCGCGCGGGCTTCCATCTGATCCCGGGTCTTGGCCAGCCTTCTCTTGATATCGGCCTGCAGCTTCTCCGTTCCCTTGTGCTTGGGAATGGTGCGGAGCATTTCCTGCAGTGCGGCCAGCTTATCCTCGGGAGTTGACGCATCGCGCCAGCGCTTTTCCGCTTCGATGTACTCGGGCGAGAGGTTGGCGGGCATGTGCGGCTTTGTTCCTCCTCAGCTTGCGGGCTGACATCACTGACATGATACCATTTTCACCCGGAGAATTCATGGGGCCCGGCCGATCGCCGGGCCCCTCGGAACTACTGCAGCCCGGTAAGATCCTCCAGCAGCTGGTTGAGATCGGAGTCGAACAGGAAGACGGCGTCGTAGCCGTCCACCCGGGCGTGGGAGGTTTCCCCCGCCTCCCCGATGTCCAGGCCGACGGTGTGCACCTCATCGTCCTCCGACGTGAAGTTCACCTCCACGCGTCCCCGGGGGGGCGCCAGTCCGTACTCACCCAGTGGCTGGTCGGGCTTTCGCAAATCGTGAGCCTCTGCTCGCAAGAGAGCGCGGATTGCCGGCTCAGCGTCCTCTGAGGGTATTTCCACCTGTTCGCCGGACGGAAGTTCCATGAGCCAGTGATCCTCCCCGCGGACCAGCCGGCGTCGCTGTCCATCTATCTCCCACTGCAGGGAAGTCACCTGGGAGAACCTGGCCGGCGAGAAGACCGTGGCCGCGACCCACTCCATGGCGGAACCCAGTCCGGTCCCTCCGAGAGAGCCCGAACTGATCACATATACGAAGGGTTGCCCCTCCACCTTCGCATACACCTCCGCAGCCTGGTCATCGGCGAATAGCCCCACCAGCAGAGTCGATGTCGCTCCCGAGGATTTGTGGAAGGAGATCCTCATGGAGGGAGCATCCAGCCCGTACTCTTCCAGCTGTTCCGGAGTGGGGTTATCCATCTCGAAGCGTTCGACCCGAAGCGAACCGAGCCGCCAGAGAATATCCTCGGCCACGGAGGACTTGGCCGGGGCGGCGAGCGGTGAGAGCAGTTGCCAGCCGTACGGGTCATCGGTGCGGGCGGCGATCCACTCCCGGGAGCCGGACCTGACCTCGATGCTCTGCACTTCATCGGCATCCAGGCGGAGCACAACCGGGTCTCGCCACTTGTCCGGAGGGGTCAGGAAGAAGGCGAGCCGGATTCCGTCCACCAGGTAGACGATGTCCTCGTCGTCGACGCGTACGTAGCGGTCGGGATCGGAGTCGGTGTTGAGTGGGCTGGTGTCCCCTATGTGCATAGTGACCTCTTCACCGTCCGCGAGGGTCAGGATGATGGCTCCGCTGGGATCCTCCAGCCCGTACTGGGAGAGATCCTCGGTCTCCTCGGAGATGATCCGCGATGCCCTCAGCTGGGAGGCGCTGCTGAACAGCAGGCGCGCGCGGTCCTGATCGGTGGCCCGTTCGAAGGGAGAGATGAGCTGGAAGACGCTTTCCTCCTCCCCCTCCGCGGCGGAGATGGCCAGGTCGGGCAGGTCCTCCCACTGCACGGTGATCAGGTTTATGTCCTCGGGGCTCAAATCCACCATCCGTATCTCCTCTGACGGCGGTTCGACTTCCTCCTCGGAGGTGGGGGCGGGTCCTCCCCAGAGAACGTAGGCGAGGAGGGCGCCGAAGACGACCGCCGCCAGGAGCGGGAACTTCCAGTTCTTCATCACAGATGCCTCCTCCGCAGCCACACGGTCATGCCGATGGCCATGATGATCAGCGGCAATCCCAGGGTGCTCCCGTAGAAGATCATCCGCCCCTGGGTCGGTGAGAGAAACACCTGTCTCATGACCGGCTGCTTGGGCCGGATGGTTATCAGATCAGCCCGGTCGAGGAGCCACTGCGCCGCATTCATGAACAGGTCTGCGTTTCCCTGGAACCCGAACATGTCGTTGTTGACGAAATCGGCGTCTCCGATGATCACTGCCACCGGGGTTTCGCCGTTTTCCTCCTCATCCTGTTGTTCAGCCTGTTCATCCTCGCCCGCCTCGTCGTCGATGCGGGCGACCGTGTATGCCAGGGCCAGGGTCCCCTCGGCATCC
>JAWOBW010000238.1:0-3082 GCA_046484105.1 Bacillota bacterium | reverse complement strand
CGGCCTGCGCCCCCGCACCGATTATGGCCACTGCCGCCGCGTCGGGTCGCGCCAGGTACCTGGCGGCGACGGCTGCGGAAGCCCCGGTGCGCAGGGCAGTCAGCTCGCCCGCATCCATTAGTGCCAGCGGACGCCCGTCCTCCCCGTCGACCAGGAGCATGGCGCCCAGCACCGCGGGCATCTGCCGCTGTGGGTTGTCCTCGTAAACGCTGACCACCTTGATGCCGGTGGTTCCGTCTGCCGCTATGTGGGCGGGCATCACCAGCGTGGTCCCCCGCTCTGTGTGCACCGGGGTGCGCAGGGGAGTGGCGCTCTCGCCCCTGGAGTAGACTGAATAGGCGTATTCGGCGGCCTCAATTGCCTCGCTCATCGGCAGGGCGCCTCTCAGATCAGAAGCCGACATTATGAGCATCATTAGCACCTCCACCGAAGGTATTCGTCGCACCCTCGCTTCATCCTGCAACAACTGCCCGGAGGGGCGAACCATACCCCGGTCAGGTTGATTCAGTCTCCGCGTCGGAGCGGATCTCCGTTACGCTCACCAGGATGATGAAGAGCAGCATCTTCTGTATATCTGGGTCTGCGCAACCCGACAGCGATATGGAGAGGAAGGCAAACAGAAGCAGGACCAGCAGCTGGGGATCACCCGCCGCCAGTTCAGATAGCATCCCAAGAAGAGACATCGGCATTCCCCCTCACTCGGTTTCCATAGTGCATGTTATGCACCGGGAGAGGCTTCAGGCATTCAAACCGATTAGATATTTCCGGTAGATCGCCAGTGGGCAAAAGCCTGCCGCGCGGGCGGTGCGAACGGAGGGTTGGTTATCCTGAGTGGTCACGTATACCAGGTGCCTCACCGGGGGGTTGAGCTGTCTCAGCAGTCGACTGCCCCAGCCGGCCCGCCGGTGATCGGGGTGGGTCTCGAAGCCGCAGACCTCGACGACATCCAGGTCCAGCTGCTCCAGGTGACAGCGGCTGCGCCACTGCCCATCGGCCCCGGGGAGCACGGCGGCCTCCAGGTTCTGCTCTCGCATGAATTCGGCCAGGTCGAGGGAGTAGGCACCGGTGTCGGCGATGGCCGCCGGGCCGCAGCGGGAGAGGATCAGAAGGGCGCCATCGCCCGCGTCACTTGCGGCCGCGGTCCGTGAAAGCAGGCATTCGTCCGAGAATCTGAGGCGCACTGCCTGCCGGGGCGCGGTGTGGTCGCCGGAGGTCAGTGACAGGATGAAGGGACGTCCAGCCGCCGCGCCGGCGCGCGCCGTCGCCCAGGAAATGTCCCCCGGCGTGTGCAGCCAGGCGTGGGCCTCCGGTGAGCCGGCCGGGTCCGGCCGCCCCAGAGCTGCGACACTGTCTGCCTGGCCGCCGACGAAGCATTGCACTTCCTCCTCCCACGGCAGCGTGGGGATCTCTCCCAGGGTGCGTGCCAGGGCGGAGGTAACCGCCATTGACGCCAGGTACCTGTGGACTGGCAGGGAGCGCAGACGCCCCAGGGCACGTTTGTGAGCCGCCACCTTCTCAACCACGGCAGTGAATCACTTCCCGTTCCGTGACGATCGCGTCCACGGGCTGATCGTGCTCTCCCCGGGGAACGCGGGGAAGGACCTGGAGATGATAGCCGAGTCCCACCGTCCTGGCCGAGGGAGACAGTCTCCTCAGGAAGCGGTCGTAGTATCCACCGCCGTAGCCCACGCGAAAACCCTCCCGGTCAAATGCCAGGGCCGGCACGCACACCAGGTCCAGCGAGCCGGGATCAGCCGCCTGCCCGGCGGGCTCCTTTATGCCGTACGGGCCCGGGGCCAGGTTCGCGATCACTCCCCCGCTACGCCTCACGCGGACCGGGGTCAGTCGCCGCCGGTCGGGGTCCGTTCGCGGAAGGTACACCTTCTTGCCGTCGTCTAGCGCCCTGTCCATCATCCCCCAGGTGCAGATCTCGCCCCCGAAGGAGGCGAAGAACATGATGTGGTGCGCCCGCACGTACTCGGGGGTGGATAGCAGCAGCAGGGAGACTCCCCGGTTGAGCGCCTTCCTCTCCGCGGAATCCAGCGCGTCTCGACGGCTGCGCAGCACCCTCCGTATTCGCCGCTTTTCCCCCGAGGGGCAGGAGCAGTCGCGGGAGTCGCCTTCAGAGGGGTATGTTGCCATGAGCTTTCTCCACTCCGCCAGGAATACCCCGGTTCTTTGAGGAGAGGGCCTCCAGGGCCGAGTCCAGATGCTCTCGGGTGTCGGCCGGATCGATCACCGCGTCGACATACCCCCGGGCTGCCGCCACGTAGGGATTGGCAAACTTCTCCCGATACTGCTGGATCTTCTCTTTCTGCATCTTTTCGGGATCCTCTGCCCCGGCGATCTCCCGGCGGAACACCACGTTGCAGGCGCCCTCCGGCCCCATGACGGCGATCTCGGCCGTGGGCCAGGCCAGGGCCATGTCCGCCCCCAGGGATCGACTGGACATGGCCAGGTAGGCGCCGCCGTAGGCCTTGCGCAGCACCACCGAGATTCTGGGGACCCGGGCCTCTGAGTAGGCGTAGAGAACCTTGGCTCCGTGACGGATTATGCCGCCGTGTTCCTGGTTGATTCCCGGCAGGTACCCGGGGGTGTCGACCAGGGTGATGATGGGAATGTTGAAGGCATCACAGAAGCGCACGTGACGGGCGATCTTATCAGAAGAGTCGATGTCCAGGCAGCCGGCGAGAAAGCGGGGTTGGTTCGCCACCACCCCGTCGACCCGCCCGTTGAGACGGCCCAGGCCGACCGATGGCACCCGGTATATTATCGGCAGAGTCGCCCATAAGAGCCAGTATATCTATGACCTGTGCAGGCTCATCAATATCAAACTTCTTGCATACCTCCTCCGGTCCCATTACCTCAGCCGGTCCACCCCTTGTTGCAGGTTTATACATCATTACCTTATCATTTACCAGCTGCATATAGTCCTTGTCCGAGGTCATCATATAGGTTTTGTAACCTGTATCCGCTGCCTGTCTTGACATGGTCCCTATCAGATCATCTGCCTCAAAGCCTTCTGACTCATAGACGGGTATGCCATATGCCTCAAGTATGCCTTTAATATATGGCACGGCTA
>JAWOBW010000215.1:0-3508 GCA_046484105.1 Bacillota bacterium | reverse complement strand
GCGGTCGGAAGGGATCATCCACCACCTCCAGCAATCTGGCCGGCGACGTGGGAAGACCCATCTCACAGAAATCCGACCCCCAGGATGCAATGACGCGCCTGGCCTCCTCCAGGTCGACCTCCTCATCCGTCTCAGCGTCCACGCACAACAGATGCCCGTCCAGAACGGGGACCCGGGTGCATGTGGCGCTGATCCGCAGGGGCGCGGGTTCGATGAAGCCATCTCCCATCCTCCCGAGGATCTTTCTCGGTTCCGTCTCCACCTTGGCCTCCTCCCCCGGGATGTACGGAATGACGTTGTCCGTCATGTCAAGGGCCAGCGGACCCGAGCGTCCGGCTCCCGACACTGCCTGCAGGGAGGTGACAGTCAGCCTGCTAATTCCGAACACCTCGAGGAGAGGTTTGATAGACAGGGCCAATCCCGCCACGGAGCAGTTCGGCTTCGGGGCGACCAACCCCCTCCATCCCCGTCTCGCCCTCTGCACTTCGAAGAGTCGGGCGTGCTCCGGGTTGACTCCCCCCAGCAGGATGGGAGTGTCCTCCTCCGTGCGAAAGGCCGAGGCGGTACTCACTACGGGCGTCGTCCGCGCACATTCCGCCTCCACTCGCCCCGCCACCTGCCCGGGAAGTGCCGAGAACACCAGGTCCACCCCCCGGGGATCGAAGCAGAGACAATCCTCCACCGTCAGTCCGGCGACCAGCTCCGGCGGAGCGCCCGGCCCGCACCAGCGCCCCGCTCCACTTTCATCCCGCAGCGCGTCGCGGTATGTCTCACCGGCGCAGCGGTCCGAGGCTGCCAGCCTCCGAACCCGAAACCACGGGTGACCTGCCAGGGCGACCACCATCTGCTGACCGGCTATTCCGGTGGCTCCAAGCACAGCAACTTCGATCAATTCACTCATCCTCTCATCAGTGGCCGGCGCTTCCCTCCGAGTGGCCTCAGCGCATACCTGCCGACTATCCCCAATTGACCTCCGACTATGATGACTGCCGACCTGATCGGCCTCTTCCCCTTCATCTGCTCAAGGGTGCGCGGGATGTCCCCGGCTGAGTGCACCTCGTTGGCCCATGCCGTGGCGTACGCGTCGGCCAGGGCGGCGTCACGGCAGGCCACCACGGCGGCGTCTGCTCTTCCGAAACTGAGAGAGTGACCCACCGTCCCCGAAGACGTGCACAGGCCGAGGGGACGCCCGGGGTCGCAGATCTGCAGGCCCACCCGACCGGACAGGGGCGAGGTCCCGGCATAGATCGAGACCAACAGCGGCGAATGCATCCTCATGAAGATGTCGCCCCCGTTTTCCACCACCACCTCCCTCACCCCGAATTCCCGAAGGAGCATGCAGCCCACCTCGCGCGCCACCGCTCCCGCCACTGCCGCCATGGGGCCCACACCCGCCAGCCTGCCCGCTCGCGCCATGCGCCGGATGATGCCCGGGGCGTTGCGGCGGGCGGGCACCGGCGACAGGGAGGTGATGAATTCCGGACAGTCGGCGCCGTAGTCTTCCAGCAGCGAACGAATCTCCCGGATGAGGCATCGACACCGCCGCGGCATGACGCAGGAATAGGACCCGGGATCCACCCCTATCTGCAGATCGGTGTCCAGGTGACAGGCCGAGAACCGCACGAGGCGATCGCCGCCCGCCCATTCGCGGTAGAATCTGGGGCTGCCCACAGTCTCACCCTCTCCCGCCGGGGGGAAGCAGCTGCAGGGGACAGGCGTCGGCGCACCGACCACAGCTGCGGCACCGGGTGGCATCGTGGCGGACTGTGCCGTCCGGAAGGAGGCAGAGGGCTCCCCAGTCGCAGGCAGAGGTGCAGGCCCCGCAGTGTATGCAGCCCGGGAGCGAACCCTCGGGCTCCGGTGCCCGCTCACCCCCGGCCCCGTCGACATCGCACCGGATCGGTTCCGGCTGGGTCAGCGATTGGACCGGCTCCGTCAGCAGAAACTCTCCCCTCTCGATCCATGCCCTGAGCTCCAGTGCAATCAGCCGGGCCCGGTGAAGGCTGGACAGGGGGGAGGTCCTGATTCTCCTGCCCGAAAGCTCCACCGTTCCGGACTGCAGCTGGCTGTAGGTGAGCACTCCCAGGACCGGGTGATCCTCCCGGCCGAAGTCGAGCACCCGGGTGTAAATGTCGTCGTTGCTCACCGATACTGCCGCGGCCACCTCGGCGTTGAGCACGGGAATCGGGATTCCCACCCCGACGAAGAGGCTCACCCCGTAACCGGGGTAGTAGGCGGCCCGGACCCACCTTCCCTCCATCTGCCTCATGTCTCCGGAGAGGGCCAGGGTGGCCGCACCGGCGAGAGGAATGCCCCTCCCATTCATCGCCACCGAGGTGTCAAACTGGGTGCCCCTGCCGACTATGTACCCCTGCGCTCCGCACAAAAACACCCGGGTCCCCAGCCCCACCGTCTGAAGATCCGGGCAGTTGAGGAGGGGGCTCAACTCACCCGCCGTGCAGTAGTTGACATTGCCCAGGTCCGGCCTCAGCACACCCATGTAGGTGTATCTGGTCCGCCCGGAGCTGTTCGCCGCCGCGGCGTAGTTCTGGTAGGCGTTGCGGGGATTGTACAGGACCATCTCATTGATCGTATCCCTGCTAACGCATCTCGTGAGCCTTCTTCTCGGATAGCAGTCAGTCCCCTTCCCCTCCGCGACCAACCTCACATCCTCGCCCCGTATCAGCGCCTCGATGACGTGGGCACCTCCATAGGTGTCACCCGGTGATGCTGTGGCCGTGGCCCCCAGGTAGGCATCGACCGCCGCCAGACCGGCGCAGGCCGGCACCCCGTTGAGACTGATCCTCTCCATGCGGATCGGAGGCCGCGAATGGCCCAGGTTGAGGAAGGCACCGCTGGAACACATGGGACTGAAGGTCCCGGTGGTCACCACGTCGACCTTCTCCGCAATCTCCTCAGCACTCATCTGTCGCCCCATCTGCGTCACTTCCTCGGCCGTGAGGACCACGGCCTCTCCCCTGGTGATCCGTCGATTGATCTGTTCGTAGCTCTTACCCGTCACTTCTCATCCCCCCAAAACTCTCCGTGAACAGCCCCCACGGCCCTCTCGCAATCTCTCCGGGCGGTGATGAAGTAGAGCGCCGCCCTCGACGCCCCCGCACACACCAGTCGCACGTTTATCCCACACCTGGCCACGGCCGAGAAGGTGCGCCCGACGATCCCGCATCTTTCCGAGATTCCCTCTCCCACCAGGGCGACGAGGGCGAGGCCGTTCTCCGGTTCAATGTGATCGACTCCGGCGATGGCCTCCCGCTCGATCAGAAGGGAAGCGGCATTCAGATCGTCCGGATGCAGAAGCAGGCTGATGCAGGTCTGCGACGTAAGCACCGACTTGATGTTGATACCCCGCCGGGAAAGAGCGGAGGTGGCCCCGGCCAGGATTCCCGGCTGAAAGCCCAGCCCCGTGCCGTGAAGGGCCAGCACCGCCATTTCCCGGGTGAAGGTGACACTCTTGACCGGCGGGGCGGAAGGGTGGATCCTCGCGTCG
>JAWOBW010000187.1:0-3998 GCA_046484105.1 Bacillota bacterium | reverse complement strand
AGTCGACGTAGCAGCACCGGATCGAATCTGAGGTCACTCACGGTCAGCCTGAGTCCGTGGCTGCCCCTGATGAGAAGATGCAGGCACAGCAGGGCCCAGACCGCCCGGACGGCAATTATCCCGGCGGCGGCACCGCTCACACCGAAAAGGGGAAGGGGGCTCAGACCGAGAATCAGGAAGGGGTCGATGATCATGTTCATCACCATGGCGGTGGTAAACATCTTCATCGGGGTGACGCTGTTGCCCACGCCCTGAAGAAGAGACGAATACGCGAAGAATACTTCGGTCAACGGCATCCCCAGAAGCATTATCCTGACGAACAGAGCCACATCCGCGACTATATCGGCGGGAGTGCCGATGAGCACCACGATGTGCTGCATGATGGGCACGGCGACCAGGGCCAACAGGAAGTAGTAGAGGCATGTCAGCAACACCACGTGGCCGGCAACCCGGGTCACCTCGTCATCATCGCCGGAGCCCACATGACGGGCGGCCAGGGCGGCTCCACCCATCACCACTCCGTCACCGACCGCCCAGAAGAAGGCCATCAGCGGCATTGCCACCGCCACCGCCGCCACAGCGTCGGCGCCCGCCCGCCCCAGCCAGAATGTCTGGCCCACCCCGTAGACGACCATGGCCACATTGCTGGTCAGTATCGGCCATGCCAGGCGCAACAGAGAGTGAAGGATGGAACCTGTGGTGGCGTCAATCCGGCCGCCGCTGCCGGGAGGGACCGCCTTCATGCGGGATCCTCCTCTCCCTGACGATTTTACTATCATATCTTATCACAACGCCCGGGGGCCGAGTACTGACCATGACGGGTGGAACAGACAGCTATCCCGGAAGAATGCCACACCGCCGGTCGCCAGTGTGATATAGTGCTTACAGGAGGGAAGGACACAATGAAGAATCCTTCGAATGAAGATCTCCTGAGAGCTCGAGGTCTGCGGGTCACCCCGCAGCGACTGGCGGTGCTCAGCTTCATACGCTCCTCGAAGGAACATCCCACAGCCGAGGAGATCTATGAGGCGGTGCGCCTGAAGCACCCCGCCATAAGCCTCAACACCGTATACAGGAGTCTGGATGCCTTCGAAGAGGCGGATCTGGTGCAGAAGTTCACCATCGGCGACCGCTCCAACTACCGCTACGATTTCACCACGCAGAGCCACCTTCACCACTACTGCACCCGGTGCGGTAGGGTTTCCGACTGGGGACCCGACCATATCGACGCCCTGGCGAACCTGATACGGAAGATTGCCGGCGATGACGACGGCACGGTGGAACGGGTGGAAGTTCACCTGCTCGGCCTCTGTTCGGATTGCCTCGGGAACGATTCCAGGCAGAAGTAATCCCATCCAATGCCCCGTCCACTCCTCGTCCGTCTCGAGGTGCGGCTATCCTTGCCCTGGTCACTGGTATGGGTCAAGTCACTGTGGGCAATTGGGCTGAAACGAAAGGATGGAAGATCCATATCCCCGAGTGTCAACAGCCCCCCCATCATGGGGAGTGTTCCGGATCGAGACTGGGTTTCCTATAACATCGCTCGCGTTTGGCATGACGGATCAGCCAGTGTAGAATGAAAGCTGCGAGCAATTCCTACCAACCAGAGGGAGGGAAAACTGTGAGCACTCAGGACAACCTGATGGAGGCCTTTGCCGGGGAGTCACAGGCCAATCGGAGATACCTGGCCTTCGCCCGGAAGGCGGACAAGGATGGGTTTCCCAACGTCGCGCGAATCTACAGGGCGATAGCCGAGGCCGAGACTGTGCACGCGCTGAAGCACCTGGAAGTCGCCGGTGAAATCGGCGAGGTAGCCGACAACCTGGTGGCGAGCGAGGAGGGAGAACGTCACGAGTACACCGTGATGTACCCCGAGTTCATCGAGGAGGCGGAAGAGGAGGGTCACAGCCGGGCCCTGCGCGGCTTCAGGCAGGCGAACGAGGCCGAGAAGGTGCACGGGAAGATATTCTCCCGCCTGCTCACCGCAGTACAGAAGGGCGACGATGGCCCGGGCGGCAACGTGGAAATGTGTCCGGTATGTGGTTGGGTTGGTCTCGAGGACATACCCGAGCGGTGCCCCATATGCAACACACCCTCGGAACGATTCGAGAGCTTCTAGCCCGTATACCTCACCGGGAGGACAGGCCCCGACATGTGAGAGGATCCCCTGGCGGGGGCGTGCAGTGCAATGCACTCTCCCCGCGATTGGGGGATCCTCGCGAGCCAACCGGCGTGGACCGCCCTCTACTCGGGCGTCCGGGAGAGTATCTCTCCGAGCTTTCGGCCGGCAGCCTCGGCCTCCTCTATCTCTGCCTCGGTCGGCCGGTACCGAACATTGATGAAATCGATCGGTGCCTCCCACCCCATGGACTCCATGAACTCGTGCACTTCTCCCGCACCCTGTCCGCTCCAACCATATGAACCGAAGGCCAGGCCCAGGCGCTTCTGCGGCTTGAGCCCCTTGAGGTAGGTCAGGAATCCGGCCACGCTCGGAAGCATTCCGTTGTTCAGCGTGGGGGTGCCGATCAGCAGGGCGCGAGAAGTGAGCACGTCTGTCATGATCTCCGACATGTGACTGTTCTGCAGCGTCCGGACGGTCACCGGCGTACCAGTCGATTCCAGGCCGCGCCGCAGGGCGACAGCCAGCCGCGCGGTGGATTCCCACATGGTGTCGTACACTATCAGGGCCCGTCGCTCGGTTTCATGTCGGGCCCACCGCGGGTAGACTTGGAGCAGCTGGGGCAGGAACTTCCTCCACACCACGCCGTGGCTGGGGCCGATCATATCAATCGGCAGATCCGCCAGGGCGTCGAGGGCCCTGCTCACCTGGAGTCCGTAGGGAAGGACTATGTTGGCGTAGTACTTGGCTGCCTCCTCATGCAGAACATCCCATCCGATCTCATCGTCAAACCGCTCATAGCTGGCTATGTGCTGCCCGAAGGCGTCATTGGGCAGGAGCAGGCGGTCCTCGCCGATGTAGGTGACCATTGAATCCGGCCAGTGCACCATCGGCGTGTGCACGAAGGTCAGGGTGCGATCCCCAATGGACACCTCACCTCCCGACGGCACCACGCGGTAGTTGTACTCGCCGTAATGGTGAATGAGACCCTCCCTGCCCCGGGGTGAGGTCAGCACCTCGGCCCCGGGAGCAGCCTCGAGCACCCGCGGCAGGCTGCCGGAGTGGTCCATCTCCACGTGATTAGCCACGACGTAGTCTATGTCTGCAGGGTCGCACACATGGCGGATGCGCTCCATCATCTCGTCGGCCATGTAGTGTTTCACCGTATCCACCAGAGTCACGTGCTCGTCGATGATGAGGTAGGCGTTGTAGGTGGTGCCGCGCGGAGTCAGGTACCCGTGAAAGTACCGGAGATCCCAGTCAATGCCACCCACCCAGTACACGTCCGGTTTGAGCTGCACCGGCTGCATCTTGTGTCCACTCCTTTCGAATGTGAGACCAGCACGGCAGAACGTGTGCGGTCTAACTTGAAGGAGGTGAGCCGCTGGGGACTCACCTCTGACCGTTACTCCTTCTCGAAAGCATCTTTTGCCGCACCGCAGATGGGACAAGTCCAGTCATCCGGGAGATTCTCGAAGGGAGTCCCCGGCTCCACGCCGCTCTCCGAGTCCCCCAGCTCCGGATCGTAGACATAACCGCAGATGGTGCACACGTACCTGTCCATGTGATCACCCCGTTCCTTATTGATGTCTTCCTCCGACGCCGCCACAGGTGCACTCGGAGGGGTGGTGCCTCTCTTGACCTGGTGATAGTAGGCATATGTCATCGGAGTTCCTTCCGCCAGCACCTCGGCCTCGGTGACCTCAAAAGCGAAGACGGTGTGGGTTCGCGCATCCAGCTCACCCACGACGCGCCCACCGAGATAGCTGAGGACGTGCTCCGTCACAAAGGGAACCCCCTCCTCACTCAGCCGGTGGGAGACGCCCTCGAACTTGTCCACCGCACGTCCACTGGCAAACCCGAACTTCCCGATCAGGGC
>JAWOBW010000172.1:0-9134 GCA_046484105.1 Bacillota bacterium | reverse complement strand
TTCGAGGCCTGGGAGGAAGAGAAGAAGCAGCCGCAGTTCAAGGCCGAATACATGATTCACTTCGGCGCGGCTCGGCAGCTGGAGGATGCAGCCCGCGCCACTGCGGAACGGTTGAAGCTCAATGAACGGGAGACGGAGGAGCTGGTCGCCCGCTATCTCGGATACATAAGGGAACTCTCCGGGCCCGGGGTCAAACCGGTACCCCCGGTGCTTCTCGGCATCGCAAAAGGCAGTGTGGATCACACCATGGAGCGCTATCAGAGTGTGGACCTACCCATGTATGCGGCCATGAACCCTGCTCCCAAGACCAGGCTGGTCTATTTCGACTGCGGGGTGCACAACAAGTTCAAGCCCGAGGAGGGCCTGCCCATGGGCATCGGCCCGGCTGTGGCCATGTTGTGGCACCAGGCCATTCAGAACGGCTACTACTTGGTCTAATGCTGACGATGTGGGCCGGCGGCGGCGGTTTCGGCTTCGATAGTCCGAGGAGAGAAGGTGCAGCGAACTGATGGAAGGATGTGAGGACTCCGGCATCACACCCCGGGACCTGCTCAGGTTCCGGCTGGCCAGTGATCCGCAGTTGAGTCCGGACGGCCAGTCGGTTGCCTGGGTGCAGACCAGTTTTGACCCCGAGAGCAACAGCTATCGCTCGTCGATTCAGGTCAGCAGCACCGTGGCCGGGACCACGCGACGTTTCACGGCGGGGCCCAGGGACACGCATCCCAGGTGGTCGCCCGACGGACGCTGGATGGTGTTTCGCTCCTCGCGCGGGACGGGGGCGGGGCGGGGCGTGGTCCAGCTTTACCTCATTCCGGCGACGGGGGGCGAGGCGCATCTGCTGACTGACATCAGGACGGGCGCGGGGATCCCCACCTGGTCGCCTGACAGCAGACACATTGCCTTCACCAGCCGGTTCGACCCCGGGGTGGGACTGCGGAGGTTCAGCGAGCCTGACGAGAGGGACTCGGATCCTTATTCCCGCCACAACAGCGATGTGCTGGTTGTGCACCGACCGCGGTGGAAATCGGACGGTCAGGGCTTCATCGGGGACGGCAGGGTTCACATTGTCGTCATCGATGTGGACGAGGATCGCTGGACAGTCGTGCCGGAGCCGCGCCTGATCACCGGGGGGGCCTTTGACGCCGGCCCGCCGGCCTGGTCTCCCGACGGCCGGACCCTGGCCTTCATTGCCGCGGGGTGCGGCCAGGGCGACGTGCCCCGGAGCAAACACGTCAGCCTGGTGCCCGCCGGGGCGGACGCGCCGCTGGGCGAGGAGGAGATCCTCCAGCTGCAGGGCGTGCGGAGACTGGACGGGGTGCCGGCCTGGTCCCCTGATGGCACCTCCGTGGCCGCCTTCGGCCACGACAGCGAAATCAGCACCTACGCCGATACTCATCTCTTTCTTTTCGCCGTCGATGGGTCGGGCTTCACCTGCCCGACGGTGGATCTGGGGCGGAGCCTGGGGGACCGGTCAGTGGCCGACAACCGCGGATATGCATGTCCGCCGCAGCCGGTGTGGTGCGACGGCGGCGATGCTCTCCTGGCCCAGATGAGTGACTCTGGATCAGTTCATGTCGTCAGCGTGCCCGCTGGCGGCGGCAGGATCGACCGACTCTCGGGCGGTGGGCGGCAGGCACTGGCGCTGAGCTACTGCGATGCCGATGATCGGGTCGCCGCGATTGTCAGCGATCCGGGGATGCCGGGAGACGTGTACACGATGAGGCGGGGGGGCGGAACATGGAGCCGCTTGACCCGGTTGAATGACGCCCTGCTCGAAGAGACCGGACTGAGTGAGATGGAGCGGGTCAGCGTGACGGCTGATGATGGCGTCGAGATAGAGGGGTGGGTGATGAGGCCGCTGGGCTTCCGGCCGGGCTGCAGGTATCCGGCCGTGCTGCAGATTCACGGTGGGCCGGTCAGGCAGTATGGCTACACATACATGAACGAGTTCCAGATACTGGCTGCCCACGGCTACGCCGTTATATTCTGCAATCCCCGGGGAAGTCAGGGGTACGGGGAGGCGTTTTCCGCGGCCATCCGGGAGGATCGGGGGAACAGAGATTACCGCGACATAATGCAGTTCACCGACGGCGCCCTGGAGCGCTTTGATTTCATCAATCCCGACCGCCTGGGCGTCGCTGGCGGCAGCTACGGAGGCTTCATGACGAACTGGATCATCGGGCACACCGATCGCTTTCGCGCTGCGGTGTCCATGCGGAGTTCGGTGTTTCACTACGCGGCCTGGGGTACGGGTGACCGCGGCCTGACCACTCGCGAGCGCGAGCACGGCGGGCATCCGCCCTGGGAGGACCAGGAGACTTGGCTCTCCAGGTCGCCGGTGCACCACATCGGGGGCTGCACCACGCCGACCATGGTGATCCATTCGGACCGCGATCTCCGCTGTCCGGTCGACCAGGGCGAGCTGCTGTATGCCGCCCTGTTCCGGGTGGGCGTACCGACGGAGATGGTGCGCTTCAGCGGCGAGAGCCACGATCTTTCGCGCAGTGGTCGTCCATGGCACCGGGTATTTCGCCTGGAGAAGATACTGGAGTGGTTTGATCGCTGGCTCACCGGTGACAGTGAGAGCGAAGGCGGAGGGTGAAACTGACGGGGAGAGTATTCATCAACACTGGAGGGATGGAAATATGAAGCGATTCTGGTTTTGTGTATTGGCAGTTGTATTGGTGCTGGGCGTGCTGGCCTCGTGTGGGCCGGCGGAAGAGGCCGAACCGGCGGATGAGCCCGGCGAAGAGGAAGCTGAACCGACTCCGGCTCCGGAGGAGGAAACGCCCACGCATCTGCGGTTTTCCCGCGGGCCGGACCTTGAGGGTTGGGGAACCTACTGCACTTCGACTGGAGCACTTTATGATCTTCAGCGCAACGTGATTGAACCGCTGGCGGAGTACTCCTGGCACACCTACCAGTACGAGCCCGTCCTGGCCGAGTCCTGGGACATCGAGGATGAGGGTCAGACCTGGGTCTTTAACCTGCGGCGCGGGGTGCATTTCCACGACGGGAGCGAGTTCACCGCGGACGACGTGCTTCACTCGTGGGACCGCATTCTCAACGACCCCGATAGTGATCAACAGCACCACTGGAATGACGTTGAGTCGATAACATCCACGGATGATTACACGGTTGTATTCCACCTGGAGAGGACCAGGCCGGACTTCATCAACCAGGTTACCAACGCTTTCGTCACCAGCAAGACGACTTACGATGAGGTCGGCCGCGATGAGGCGAACCGAAGGCTGATCGGCACCGGGCCCTTCACGTTTGTCGAGTGGCGCACCGGGTCATACGTAGTTCTCGATCGCAATGACGAGTACTGGGACGAGGATCTGAACACCCCGTTCGAGCGCATAACCTACCGGCCCATCGCCGACAAGAGCGCCGCCATGGCCGCCCTCGAGGCGGGAGAGATCGACCTGGTGGACGGCGTCCCCGCGCACGAGGTGGATCGCCTGGCGGGTATCCCGGGACTCGAGATCATGACCTGCCGTTCTGACCGCCTGTGGTTCAACGGCCTCAACCCCGGGGTGGAGCCCATGGACGATGTGCGCGTCAGGCGGGCCGTGCAGCACGCCATAGACGTAGATCGTCTGATCGACACCGTCCTGGAGGGCCGGGCCATCCGGGCGCCCCAGTACATGGCGGAGGGAACCCCCGGATATATTCCTGATCTTGAGCTGTACGAGTACGATACGGAGCGGGCGCGCGAGCTGATCGACGAGGCCGGATATGTCGACGGCATTCACGATCTGGACTTCTACTCCATTTCGTGGGTGGACGGGTATCTGGACCTGGCCCTGGGATCGCAGCCCATGCTGGAAGAGGCGGGCATATACACCACCATCCAGACTCCGGAGCGAGGCGTGTACAGCGACCTGTTCACTGCCGGGCAGATGGCCCTGTACAACCAGGGACGCGGGAACACCACCACGGCTGGCGTCCAGTACCTACGGCAGTACTTCGAGACCGGGATCACCGACCGTCTCCTCTACTCGAACCCGGAGGTCGACAGTCTGCTACAGTCAGCGGCGGCGGCCATCGATACGTCCGAGCGAGACCGGCTCACGCAGGAGGCCGTCAGGCTCATCTACGCAGATTCGCCCATGATGCCTCTCGTGTGGCCTGACCTGACCTACGCGGGTCGGGACTGGGTGGACTTCACTGCCACGCCGGACGAGTATGTGAGGGCGTTCCGGATAGGGGTCAAGTAGACGTTGTGGTCGGGCCGACTGACTCCGGCGATGTGCACAAGCCGGGGTCAGTCGGCCGGCCCGGGCGCGGTCTCGGCTGCGCGCTGAGACCCGGATTTCGGCATATGGGAGGTCAGTTGTGAGTCGTTATATCATTAGACAGCTGCTGTCAGTCATTCCCATCATACTGGGGGTCACAGTCTTCGTCTTCATCCTCATGCATCTCGCTCCCGGCGACCCGGCTCGACTCCTCGCTCCCGAAGTGGCCACCGAGGCGGACATAGAGGCAATACGGGTGCGGCTTGGATTGGATCACCCGATTCACGTCCAGTATTGGACATTCATCTCCGGATTGGTGAGAGGAGACCTGGGGACCTCATTCGTATCAGGTGAGCCGGTGCTGAAGGAGCTGCTCGATGCCCTTCCGGCCACTCTGGAACTGGCCCTGACCGCTCTTTTCATTGCGGGGCTCGTGGCCTTTCCCATTGGCGTGGTCTCGGCCTTGAAGCGGAACACGGTGGTGGACAATGTCTCCATGTCGGGGGCCCTGCTCGGACTGTCAATTCCTAACTTCTGGCTGGGACTGCTGCTCATCCTGTTGTTCGGTGCCACCCTGCAGCTGCTTCCAATCAGCGGCCGGATAACCTACGAGGTTCAGCTGCACAACATCACCAAGCTGGTCCTGGTGGACAGCATTCTCACCCGCAACTGGGAGGCCCTGGTGGACGGTCTGCGTCACCTGATAATGCCGGCCGTCGCCCTGTCCGGCGGTGCCGCGGCGGCCTGGTCCCGGCTCATCCGCTCGTCGATGCTCGACGTCATCCGTTCTGACTACATCAGGACGGCGCGGGCTAAGGGTCTGAGTGGTCGGGTGGTGGTGTGGAAACACGCACTTCGCCCGTCGCTGATACCGGTGATCACCTTCATGGGCATACAGGTTCGCCACATGTTGGGAGGGGCCATCATCGTGGAACGCGTGTTTGGCTTTCCCGGCCTGGGGACCTTGCTGATGCGAGGGGTGAACTTCCGGGACTACTTCCTCGTCCTGGGCGTCGTGACAATGTACAGCATCACCGCAGTGCTGGTGAACCTGATCGTCGATATTGCCTACGTGTTTGTTGATCCCAGAGTCAGATTCTCGTAGGCGAATGCAGGAGGTATGCTGAAATGTCTCGTGATGCTGAAATGTCTCGTGATGCAGAAGTAGCCTTGACCGGTCCTCCGCCAAAATCGGCATTTCGTTTTGCTGCACGCAACATCAAACTAATCGTAGGTGCAATACTGTTTTCTCTTCTGCTGTTGCTCGCCCTGGTGGGGCCGTTTCTCGTGGCGGCAGAGCCCCAGGCGCAGACCCTCGAGAACCGGCTGCAAGCGCCGGGCTGGTCCAGCGCCAATCCCCTGGGGACTGACAACTACGGCCGGGATGTGCTGTCGCGACTGGTTCACGGCGCCAGGGTATCTCTGGCAGTCGGGATCATATCCACCAGCATCGCAGTGGTCATCGGCACGGTGCTGGGGGTGACATCGGGCTACTTCGGCGGCAGATTCGATTTCGTCATCATGAAGGTGGTCGAGTTCTTCATGGCCCTGCCGAGCATCCTGGTCGCCATCGCCATACTGGCCATTTTCGGCGCCGGATTCTGGAAGCTCATAGTGGTGTTCGGGCTCACCAGATGGGTGGGGTTCTGTCGCCAGACGCGCGGGCAGATTATCTCCCTGAAGGAGCAGGAGTTTGTGCTCAGTGCGCGCAGCATAGGAGCGTCAAACGCGCGAATCATAGTGCATCACCTGTTCACCAACATAGTGCCGCTGCTGATAATCATCTCCAGCTACACCCTGGCCAGCATCATTCTCTCTGAGGCGGGGCTGACCTTCCTGGGCGTGGGAATACCTGTCGAGATACCCACCTGGGGTGTAATGCTCAATGAGGGCAGGCGATTCACGATTCGAGCCTGGTGGCTGACGGTTTTCCCCGGTGCCTGCATATTCCTGCTGGTGCTGGGCGTCAACCTCTTCGGTGACGGCCTGCGCGATCTTCTGGATCCGCGCCTGAGAGGTACCGGGAGTTGAGCCCCGACAGTTGCGAGGGAGGTGCGAGTATTGCCCGGGGCGCCGGCGCCGCCGCGGCTCCATCCTGGGGAGTCCGGGGTATTGTCCGGACCGGGTGGTCGCCGCCGACCGGCTGAACATGCGTCAAATCGGCAGAACCCGAGTTGAGCGGGTCTGCGTATGCATTCACACACAAATAGGGAGGGCTTTCACATGAACGAAGCTATCGCGGGAGGTTCATGCGGCGTGTCTAGTCGGGACCTGTTCCTCGTGCAACACGCCAGCGACCCACAGATTTCGCCGGACGGAAAGAGCCTGGCCTGGGTGAGAACCAGTCTGGACGCCGACAGCAATTCATACCTATCTTCGATCTACCTCACGGACCTTGCCACCGGCCGCTCCAGGAGGATCACCACCGGACCGCGTGACACCCACCCCCGTTGGTCTCCCGACGGGTCCATGCTGGCCTTCGTGGGGCGCCGCTCCATGGAGGCGGGGGGAGAGAGAAGCAATAGCCGCCAGGTGTACCTCATGAGGAGCGAGGGCGGCGAGGCCTGGCCGCTCACCGACCTGCGCGACGGGGCGGGAGTTCCGCTGTGGTCCCCGGACGGCAGCCGCATAGCCTTCATCGCCAGGCTGGACGAGCGCAGGGGGCTGCAGCGAATCGGCGATCCGGATCCCACCAGGGAGAGCCTGCACGCCCGGTACACTGATGACGTCCTGGTCATACGCCGCCGCAAGTGGAAGTCGAACGAGGCGGGGTTCATCGCCCACAAGCGTTCCCACGTGGTGTTGGTGGAGGTCGTAGACGATCCCGACGCCGACAGGCCGGTGCCGCACCTCGCGGTGGGCGGGGACCTGGACGTCAGCGGTTTCTGCTGGGATCCGACGGGTGAGATGATGGCCTTCATCACCCAGCCCGACCCCGAACCGGGCAAGGCCTATGAGCGGAAGGGGGAACTGAGGATCGCGGGGGTGGAGGACTGTCCCACTTCCAGCCGGCTCGTCGCCGCACTCAGGCGTCTCGAGAGCACACCCGCCTGGTCGCCGGACGGCAGCACGATTGCCGTGCTCGGCCATGACAGCCCGAGGGCCAGCTACGCCGATACCCGGATGTTTGTCATTGACCCCGGGGGATCTGAGGTGCGCTGCATCAGCGAGGACGCCGGTCGCAGCCTGGGAGATCGCTCCGTGGGCGACACGCGGGCTTACGGTTCGGCCGGAGCGCTTTGCTGGTGCGACGACGGCGAGGCTCTCATGGCGCAGGTGAGTGACATGGGCACAGTGCAGGTGCTGAAGGTGGTCGCCGACGGGAGCCGATTGCAGCGGCTCACCGATGGTTACCACCAGGTCAATGCCTTCGACTATCATGAGGGCAGTGACCAGCTGGCACTTCTGATCTCGGATATGCTCAACCCCGGGGACCTGTACCTGACGACTGCCTCGGGCGGTGAGCTCAGGCGTCTGACGCATCTCAATGACTGGCTCGGGGACCGGGCCCTGATCGGGCCAGAACGCATAGTCGTCGCTGCCGACGATGGGACAGACATCGAGGGCTGGGTCATGCGCCCCGCCGGCTTTGAGCAGGGGCGGAAGTATCCCACAGTGCTGCAGATCCACGGAGGACCGGTGCGCCAGTACGGATACACTTACATGAACGAGTTCCAGGTACTTGCAGGCAGGGGCTATGCCGTCATCTTCTGCAATCCCCGCGGCAGCCAGGGCTACGGCGAGGATTTCTGTGCCGCCATCCAGGAGGACCGGGGGAATCGGGACTACCGGGACATCATGCAGTTCGCCGACGGTGCCGTCGCCCAGTTCGACTTCCTGGACGCTGACCGAATGGGCGTCGCGGGGGGAAGCTACGGCGGGTTCATGGTGAACTGGATCATCGGACACACCGACCGCTTTGCGGCAGCTGTGTCAATGCGGAGCATCACCAACAACTACACCGAGTACGGGACCGGAGACCGCGGGTACCAGAGGGAGGCCGCGTCCGGTGGAGGAGCTCCCTGGGAGAATCCCGACGGTTACATGGACAGCTCGCCCATCAAGTACATCGGCAGCTGCACCACCCCCACCATGGTCATCCACTCTGACATGGATCTCCGCTGTCCCGTCGATCAGGGTGAGCTCCTGTATTCCGCCCTACATCGGCTCGGCGTACCCACCGAGTTCGTGCGTTTTCCCGGGGAGACCCACGAACTGTCCCGCAGTGGGAAGCCCTGGCACCGGGTGTTCAGGCTGAACAAGATCGTCGAATGGTTCGAGCGCTGGCTCAAGGGTGCCGACGGGGAGTAGCCGGGAGAGGATCAGCTCACGTGGGTCGGCGGCCGGGCAGGTGATCACGTGCCCTGCCCGGCGCCCCCATACGGGACTGAATGAACTGCCTGCAGTGTTTCGATGGGCGGGCGGAGAGCGGGAAGGATGAGGAAGGATTGGCCAGCAAACGCGAAAGACTTCGACTACCAGTGAATGAAGAGGACCCCGGGCAGACCCGCCCCTGCGGGTGCAGATCGTGCGGCACAGAGCGTGAGGAATCATCTCATGACTAGGACCATGCGGAACAAGCCTGGGCCCTCGGACTTCGTTCAGCTCCTCTCGGTGACACTCATTGCCGGTCTGTACTACGTGTCCACGCTCGCCACGCGCCCGTTCATCCCGCTGTATGCAGGGGAGCTGGGTGCCACGCCGGTGGTGCTGGGACTCGTAGTGTCGATGTATGCCTTCTTGCCCATATTCATCGCATTGCCCGCGGGCAAGTTCGTCGACCGATTCGGACCTCGCCCGGTGATGCTCGGCGGCGCGTCGTCCATGATAGTCGGTTCGGTGTTCTACCTGGCGGCGGGCAACCTGGTGGTGCTGGCCGGCGGTCAGTTGCTC
>JAWOBW010000253.1:0-7185 GCA_046484105.1 Bacillota bacterium | reverse complement strand
GCCTGCCGGTTACCGCGCCCCGGACTTCGAGGTGCTGCACGGTGGGCTCGACATGGTGGCAGAGGAGGGGCTCTCGTATTCGTCCAACTTCATGGATTGTGATCATCCGTATCTGCACGCCCTCAATGAGGGCCGCTTCCTGGTGGAGCTGCCGGTGAGCTGGCTCTGCGATGATTCTGCCCACTTCTTCTTCACCTTCGAGGAACCGGCGCGGGGTCCGATTGCGACTCCCGACCGGGTTCTGCAGATGTGGAAGACGGAGTTTGACGGGATCTACGACGAGGGCGGGTGCATGGTACTCACCCTTCATCCGCAGATGTCGGGGAGAATCAGCCGGGTCCGGATGCTGGGAGAGTTGATTCAACACATGCAGTCCAGACCAGGCACGATGATTGCCCCGGCCGGCGAGCTGGCCGCCCTGGTGCGGGCCCGGTGCGGCCGGTAGGGGCTCCTGTGCTTCGTGGAGGTAGAATTGACCCTCAGGACTTGGCGGGGTGGGGCGACAAAAGGCGCGGGGAGACATTGCCGACGGCGGTGGGCAGTATTGATGAATGGATGTGAGACACTGCGCGAGAGATTGATTGGGGGGATTACCGGATCATGGAAGCGAGAGCCTCGATTGCACTGCAGTACATCGACGACCGCCAGGATGTCATAGTTGATGTTTCGGACAGGATCTGGGCTTACGCGGAGCTCGGCCTGCACGAACACGATTCTGCCGAGTACATGGCGCAGGCCCTTCGCAGAGAGGGGTTCGAGGTGCAGACCGATGTGGCCGAGATGCCCACTGCGCTGGTGGCCCGTTGGGGATCGGGTTGTCCGGTCATTGGTTTTCTCGGCGAATATGACGCCTTGCCGGGGGTCTCTCAGAAGGCAGTTCCCAGTCGGGAGGAGCTGGTTGCTGGCGGTCCCGGGCACGCGTGTGGACACAACCTGTTGGGGGCGGGTGCCTTCGGTGCTGTCATCGGGCTGAAAAGGCAGCTGGAGGTGGAAGGTTTGCCGGGCACGGTTATGTTCTTCGGCTGTCCCGCGGAGGAGGCCTTCAGCGGGAAGGCCTTCATGGCCAGGGACGGTTTCTTCGCCGAGTGCGATGCCTGCCTGACCTGGCACCCGGGAGTACTGAATGTCGTGCGCACCGGTTCGTCGCTTGCGATTGACTCGATGAGTGTCACCTTTCACGGTCTCTCGGCCCACGCCGCGGGCGACCCCTACAACGGCAGGAGTGCCCTGGATGCGGTGCAGCTGATGAACATGGGAGTCGAGTTCCTGCGCGAGCATGTGCAGCCGAGTGCGAGGATCCACTACGTGGTCACCGGCGGCGGCGAGCAGCCCAATGTGGTACCGGCTGAGGCGGAGGTGTGGTATTACGTCCGGGCGCCGGAGCGAGCCCAGGTCGACGAGCTCTATGAGCGCGTGATGAAGTGTGCCGACGGGGCTGCGCAGATGACGGATACCACCTACACTGTCGAGTTCCTGGAGTCCATCTGGGATATTCTGAATAACCGCTGTCTGGAGAACCTACTGTCAGAATGCATGGATAGGGTCGACCCACCACGCTTCGGACCCGAGGAGAAGCGCTTCGCCGAAGAGATATCGCAGAGTTTCGCGCCGGGCCAGAGGAGAGATTTCTTCGCCCGGACGGGGCTGGATGCCGACGAGTTCGAGGGGTGTGTCCTGAATGAAAGCGTCATAGCAATGGATCGGGTGAAGCAGGAGGCCCAGGGGAGCACTGATGTTGCGGATGTGAGCCGGTGCTGCCCCACTGCACAGTTCTCCACCGCGTGTTCTGCCTTCGGCACCCCGGGCCATTCATGGCAGCTGGCTGCGCAGGCAGGGATGGGCATCGGCCACAGCGGCATGCTCACTGCGGCGCGGATCCTCGCCGAGGCCGGATTTGAGCTGCTGACGAACCCGGAGATACTGGCCTGGGCCGCCGAGGAGTTTAGAGAGAAGACGGGCGGGCAGCCGTACAGGTCTTCAATGCCTGCCGATGCGAAGCCGGCCTTCCATCAGTTGGCAGGTCAGTGCAAGTACTGTTCATCTGCTCAGTAGGAGTGACGTCCCGGGCGTGGCGGCCGGGGAGGATTCGCCGGCCGCCACGGTCGATTCGGGGATGTAATACCGGACTATGGCGTTGTTGTCCTCCGAGTCATGATCGGCATTGGCGAAGTTGCAACCAACGGCGTGGATGCCGGCGACTTCGGGGTGGCGCCGTCGATTCTGCTGTCGGAAGAGCCAAGGCAACAGGTTTACGGGTTGCGATCAGTTCGCCCAGGCAGGAATCACACCGCGCATAAGCTGAGCAGCTGGCGAGCCTGATGTTTTGACCCGTTATCCTCTGTTGCATGACTGACCCCCATGGCAGTTAACCCCAATTTTACTGTAGGAGATGCTGCTGCACATCCCGTTCAAGGTGATTTGTCAGTGGCAGAGTGCAGCGATGACGGAGCCTACCGCGGAGGCTGAAGTTCATCGACTCTGAGGAATGCTTCCGTAGTGATGCAGGGGTGTGTGCGGGGGCAGTTATCTCCCTATTCCCGAAATGTCACCGATTTCTGGTATTCGCCCCGGTATCGGGGATGGAACCCGAGCAGATGGAAGACGAAGAATAGAAACGCCAGGTGCAGCACCCAAAGCGGATGATAGAATACCCTGAGGAATCCGAGCAAACCCAGGTATCCCAGATTGCCCAACTGAAGCGGGGATCTGGGTGATGCCGAGGCCGTGGGTCTGAGCACGTTTGCTCCCTCCTCCCTCCCCCGCGAAGGATAGACAGCGGGTCAGGAAACGGTTCCTGATGAGTACAGCCGTACCTCAACCTGTGTCTGACATGGCAACGGCGTTCCGCAGTCCGGCCGGTCGCGGATCTGGCGAGGAGTGCTGCATTTGCCTCCTGTCACCATCGCCTGTAGGCAGGCGGGGTCCCCGCGAGGCGGGGACCCGTCAATTAGATCTTGATGGTCTGATCAGCGAGGTTCTTGCTCCACCTGGTGACGACCTCGGGCTCAGTCTCGCCCACGATGACCGTGTCGTCATGTCGGAAGCCGCCCACGCCGTATATGTAGATTCCGGGTTCTGCCGACCACACCTCACCCGCCACCAGGGGGCGGTGGTTGAATGCCACGTCGTCGGGGAACTCGTGACCGGCGATTCCTATTCCGTGTCCCGTCCGGTGCCGGATGTTTTCACCGAATCCGGCGGCCTCGATTTCTGCCTGCGCAGCGGCGTCAATTTCTGAGACGCGGTTGCCCGCCACCATCTTGGAGGCGGCCGCAACAGTGGCCTTCTCGGCTGCGTTGAAAGCTGCGGCCTGCACCTCTGTCGGTTCACCCACAATCCAGGTGCGCTCGTTTTCGATGACGTAGCCGTTGAGGCGCACGATGATGATGTTGACGATGCCGTGACCGGCCTCGATGGTTGCGTCGGAGCCTGCGCCCGTTCCGTGAGGTGAGGCTGAGTCGGGGCCCGTCAGGCTGAACACTCTGCACTCCAGGCGGCAGTCAGGGAACATCTCGGCGCCCCTGGTTACCATCTGCGTCAGGGTTCTGGCGTCGACTGCGTTCATCAGCTCTCCGGGTTTGACCAGGCTCTGAAAGACCTCCTGGCCGAAATCACTCAGCTTTGCCCCTTCTCGGATGAAATTCAACTCGTATTCATTCTTGATTATTCTCATGCTCTTGAGCAGCTCGGTTTCGCTGGCAAACTCAATCTTGGGCACTGTCTCCTTCAGACGGCTGAGGGGAGCGAAGCTGGAGTCGCAGACCAGGACTCCGCGATCGATGTCCCTCCTCTTCAGCTCGTGACCCAGCAATTCGGTCCACTGGGGACGGGTGTAGGTGCGGTCGGTGGAAGAGGGGTGTTCGCGCCAGAAGTAGACATCCTCGACGGCCAGTGAACCGCGTTCGCCGGCCATGCGCACGTGGTGAGTGGACAGCTCATTCATGACCATGAATGGCTGTTTATCTCTGGGGATGACCAGGGCAACTGGACGTTCCCAGGGAGCGACATCCAGGAAGAAACCTGACAGGTAGTAGAAGTTGTCGGGAGTCAGAACGACGAAGGCTGCGCAATCCTCCCTCTCGAGATACCTCCGAATCTGCTCGTGTCTGTCGGTGAAGACTTCTTTCGGTAGAAAATCCAAGATGTCCTTCTCCTTTCGACGACGATTGGGATATATGAGAAGTTCTACGACCACATCGATTATCCTGTCTACCCGCCGCCGGGCTGACGTCGCATGAGTCCATCGGGTTGACCGCATGCGAATCACGCGCTGGGTCGCCCCAGGTGCGTTCTTCCACCAAGTGGGAGCATCGCCATCCGTGCAGTGCGCCACTATATGCAAGCTGCATGTAAGGTATGCCAGGCTGCCGCAGTGATGTGCGTCGCCGCTGACTAGTGAATGCCGGCCGGACATCTTCTCGCTATCAATATAGTGGCACTGTGCAGATCACCTCCGGGGAGCCGCCCCGCACAGGTGTATAGTGCCGGGCGACATCGGACGTCTTTCGATCCCGTTGTGAAGACGCCAGGGGATTCTCTGCGGGCGCGGGTGAGGTATGCGCGCATGGCGGGCAGTGTTTCGGCTCGCACGCTGTGGCTAGACAATTTCTCTGAATTCCCCCCTTGCCAATCGCCGCGGATTAAATTATTGTATTAGGTGTACTAGATAGCATAGTACATTTCGCGCATCTACCCACCTGGGAGGTGATGCAGTGCTCGACATCGATCCGAAGAGGAATACGCCAATCTATCAGCAGGTGGTGCATCAGGTGAAGGAGGCAATACTGAAGGGAGTCCTGGCTCCGGGTGAGAGATTGCCGTCGGTGAGGGAGCTGGCCACCACGCTCATCATCAATCCCAACACCATACAGAAGGCCTACCAGGAGCTGGAGCGACAGGGCGTCATCATCACCGTTCGGGGAAGAGGCTCGTTTGTAGATGAGAACCTGGGGGAGAGCGAGGTTCCCGATCCCAGGCACCTGTGCAGTCTGCGTCGCCATTTCGAACGGGGCATAGTCGATGCCCATTATCTGGGCCTTTCGGCTTCTGACATCAGGGATCTCGTGGATGAATTGTTGGAGAAAGTGCTGAGAACGGGGAGGGACGAACATTGCTGAGGATTGAGAACCTGAACAAGAGCTATGACCACAGGCCCGTCCTGCGCGACATTGATCTGACGGTGGAGCCGGGGACCGTATTTGGGCTTCTGGGGCCGAACGGAATGGGCAAGACAACACTTCTCAACTGCATCGCCGGTGTCATTACCCCGGACGGGGGACGGATTACCTATGAGGGGCGGGACTTGCTGACTGACTTCGACCTGAAGCAGAGACTGGGCTACGTAGATGAACACCTGAACTACTACGCCGGTTTCAGGGTCGATGACCTGGTGAGGTTTTTCCGAATGACCTATTCCAATTGGAGTGACGATCGTCATAAGCAGCTGCGCAAGGTCTTCGACCTGCCCGCCGGGGAGAGAGTCAAGAACCTGTCGAAGGGAATGAGGACTCAGCTGGGCCTGCTCCTCAACCTGTCGATGATGCCCGAGATACTGCTCCTTGACGAACCCACATCGGGCCTGGATCCCGTTGTGAGGCAGAAGGTCCTCAACATCATCGTTGACCAGGTTGCCTCCTCCGGGACCGCCGTACTCATTGCCAATCACAACACTCACGAGCTGGAACGCCTGTGTGATGCGGTGGCGTTCATCAAAGACGGAGAGATTGTCCTCAACGAGGAACTGGACGTTCTTCGACAGCAGCTGATCAAGGTACAGGTGATCTTTGAGGACCACATTCCGGCGGAGATTGCCGATCATACTCATCTTCTGTCCGTCGAGAGACTGGGAAGGATGTACACACTCGTGGGCAGGAGTGAGCTGCTGCCGCTTCTGCGGGAATGCGATACGGTTCACCTCGAGTCGGTGGACACGTCTCTGGAAGAAATCTATATCCAGTACATGGAGGGATTGAACGATGAACAGGATCAATCTGCCGCTTCATAGGGGGCTACTGTGGAAGGAGTGGCACAGCAACAGGAGCATGATTCTGGCGTTTCTGGGTCTAGTTCTCGCCGCCTATCCCCTGTCGCTGATCCTGAGGCTCAACCGGGCGGCGACACTCGGGTCGGAGAATGTCTACCCGCACATTGCCGACGTCCTCCTCAGATTGCGGATGAGCGGCGGCGACGGCAGAATCACCCTCCTGATTGTCGGTGTGGTCGTGATCTTCGCGGCCAGGCTGATAGGGGAGGAACGCAAAAGCAGGACGATAAACTTCCTCCTGGCCATGCCCTTCAGTAGAACGCAGATACTGGTCAACAAGTACATCGTCGGCGTGGCGACCATCGTCGGAACCTACCTGATCAGCGGCATCCTGCTGGCGGTGATCGCGAGTGTCAACGCCGACGCACTGCATGAGTACATTGACCTGCTCACGATCGCTCAGTGGACGGGAATCCAGGTCGTTCTGCTGGTCACGGCCTTCTCCTTCACTCTTCTCTTTGCCACCTTGACCGGCAACAGCATCGCCTGTGTCGTTCTGACGACCATCTTCTCGATGTTTCCGGCCGGCTTCGCCGCCCTGATCTTGATGAATCTGGGCAATGTCCTGGGCTGGAGTGGACCCTACGTCGGCACGGTGGAGCAATACCTGTATATGAGTAGCGACATCAGCCTTTTCGTCTACTTCGGGTTCGCAGACAGGGCGTTCTTCCTGTTGCGCTGGCCATGGCTGCTCCTGGCGGGCGTCGCGCTTTTCGCGGTGACGCTGAAGATATTCGGCCGCAATCCCATGGAGCGCAACGGGGAACTGCTGATGTTTACCCAGCTGGAGCCGGTGCTGAAGGCCGGAGTCACCGTTTGCACTGCTCTTCTGTTGGCCGGAATCATGTCAGCCCCGCCGGTACACAGGGGCAGTCCGGACATGGTCGGCCTGATTGCGCGCTACCTCGCCGGCGGTGTGGGCGGCTGGTTAATAACTCACGCCGCGATCAGCCGGAGCAGGACTGTCCGCTAGGCCGAACTGCCGAGGCAAGTTTACCCCCGGGTGCATCCACCGGCGGCTTGAGCCCGGTGGATGCACGCGCTCATCTGCAGGCGCCCGGGGCGCGGGCAGCATCAGACGCACCCTGGATACCCCGGGCCCACCTGCGTCTCGCATCACGCTGCGGAGGACCTGCATTGAT
>JAWOBW010000156.1:0-15582 GCA_046484105.1 Bacillota bacterium | reverse complement strand
TCGCATACAGCAGGATCATGGAGGGCGTAACCTCCCCGGCGTGGATGTTGCCGTCGCAGTAGAGGGCCGGTTTGCTTGAGGCCGGTCCGGTGTCGCCGTTGGTGAGGGCCACAACCCAGACGTCGCGCCCCTCGTAGCTCTGGCCGATACTCGAGAGGGTCACCAGGTGCGGATAAACCTCTGCGATCTCTTGCAGGTACCTGGTCATCTCGTCGTAGGTGGCGTAGTGATTGAAGGACAACTCCGGATGTGCACTCATTGCATCTACCTCCATCGCTGGTGCGAGTGGACACCGGGACGGACTCCGGTGAACCCTAGAATACATTCGCCGAAGAAGCGCCCCATCCCTGCCGGGCCGCCACGCATCCCATCACATAGTGAGGCCTGATCGGGGGAAACATTGTCGGGGAGGTGTGATCTTGGAGGCATTCCTGCTGGGACTGAAGAAATACGTTGTCTTCGCCGCGGTGTCGGTGGTCCTTCTGCGCAATCTGGTCTTCATCCCCCTGCCGGCGACGCTGTTGATCGCCCTGGGCGCCGCCCTGGCGAGTTACATCGTCGCCGACGTCGCGATCCTGCCCACGTGGGGAAATGCCGCCGCCACGGCTGCGGATTTCTTCGTGATCTGGATCGTGATCTGGGGCGCACAGCTGGTCTGGCCGGTCCTGAACATAGGAGTCTTGGACGCTATCTTCACCGCGGCGGTGATTGCAGCGGCGGAGTGGTTCTTCCACCAGTACCTGGGCCGCGAGCGGCTCGCCGTGAGGGATGATGACGACTGAGGCGGTCGGCGGCGATGTGATGCGGGGCCGGCCTCGACAGCCGGCCCCGCAAAGACCCCTCACTGGGTCTTGCTCAGCCATCCCCTGACCTTCATGGCGTCCGCAATGCGCTGGACCGCGGCAAGGTAAGCCGCGTCCCGCATCTTCACATTCTGCTGCTCGTGCATGGCGTGGATGTAGTCGAAGGCCTCGATCATCTTCTTGCGCAGGCGCTGGTTGGTCTCTTCTTCCTCCCAGTAGTAACCGTAGTTGTTCTGCACCCACTCGAAGTAGGATACGGTCACGCCGCCGGCGTTGGCGAGAATGTCCGGTATGACGAAGACGCCGTTTTCCCACATGATGCGATCCGCCTCGGGGGTGGTGGGGCCGTTGGCGGCCTCCCCGATGATGCGCGCCTTCACCCCGGCCGCGTTCTCGGAGGTCAGGACGTTCTCCATTGCCGCCGGGATCAGGATGTCGACCTCCATTTGGAGTAGCTCCTGGTTGGTCATCTGCTCGGCGCCGGGGAATCCCACCACGCTCCGGTTCTCGCTGTTGGCCTTGAACTCGGCAACCCCGGCGGAGGGAAGGCCCTCGGGGTTGAAGATGGCGCCCTTTGAATCGCTCACGGCCACCACGCGGGCCCCGACCTCCTCCATGAGACGGGCGGCGAAGCTTCCCGCGTTGCCGTAACCCTGGATGGCCACCGTGGCCCCGGCGATGCCAATTCCCTTGCGCCTGGCTGCTTCCTCGATGCAGTAGATGCACCCGCGCGCCGTGGCGGCATCGCGGCCGACGGCTCCGCCGAAGTTGAGCGGCTTGCCGGTGACCACGCCGAGGGCGGGATGCCCCATGAGTTTGCCGTACTCGTCGGCCATCCAGGCCATGATCTGGGAGTTGGTGTACACGTCGGGCGCAGGACTGTCTATGTCGGGACCTATGATTCGTGCGACCTTCTGTATGAAGCCGCGGCTGAGACGCTCCAGCTCGGTCGGAGACAGCGTGTGAGGATCGACCTCGATGCCGCCCTTTCCCCCGCCGTACGGGACGTTGACCACCGCACACTTGATGGTCATCCACATGGAGAGAGCCTTCACCTCGTCGGGGAACACCTCGGGGTGAAAGCGAAGTCCGCCCTTGTAGGGGCCGAGGGCATTGTTATGTTGAGAGCGGTATCCGGTGAAGTTGTGAATGGTGCCATCATCCATGATCACGGGGATCGAAACCTCGTAAAACTGCTGGGGCTTTCGCAGTATCTCATAGACTGCCGGGTCGAGGCCCAGCTGATCGCAGGCATCCTTAATCTGGCCGACGACAATCTGCATGGGGTTAAGTTCTTCCGACATTTGCACCCTCCTTAGGAGATGACTTCCTGCGCATTGCGCACTCAGGTACCACTTTTATACCATAGGCCACTGGGGGATTCTACTGGCGCAAATCTTCCGCCACAGAAAGCCCCAGCTCCAGAGCCTTGAGATTCAGCTCCTCCGTTCCCGGGGGCACGCGTCCGGCCACGGCCTCGCGCGCGGCCTCCTCCGAGACGGCGGAGGTGAGTCCCACCAGAATCCCCAGTGCCAGCACATTGGCCACAATGGACCGGCCCAGCTTCTCCTCGGCCATCTTCGTGATGGGCACCTGCAGGACCCGGTCCGAGGGCTCACCGGGCTGCACCAATGAGCTGTCCACCAGTAGGACGCCCTGCTCTGCAATCTCTTCCGCGTATCGGTCGTAGGCCTCCTGACTCATGCAGAGGAGAAGATCGGCCTCCATCACCTTGGGATAGTCTATCGGCTCGTCGGAGATGATTACCTCTGCCCGGCTGGCTCCTCCCCGGGACTCGGGGCCGTATGACTGGCTCTGCACCGCGTGCAGCCCGTCGTGGACCACCGCTGCCTCGGCGAGGATGATCCCCGCCAGAATCTGTCCCTGCCCGCCTGTGCCGGCGAGGCGAATCTGTCTTTTCATCGCCCGCCACCTCGCTTCTGGGCCCGTTCGACGATCTTTTTGTATGACTCCGTGTATTCCGGCGCCTCTGCGTCTGTGAACTCACCGATGACGATCTTACCTGCCAGCTCCTGCGGATCCATGCCGCGTGCCCTGCGGACCGGCACGGCGTTGTCCCGCTGCCACTTCAGCATATCGACCGCGGAACCCATCCGGTTTCTCCTCCCGTATACCACCGGGCACTGCGTCACCGCCTCAATGAAGGCGAATCCCTTCTTCTGCAGACCGGCCGTTATGTAGCTGATCAGCTGGGTGATGTGGTAGACGGTGCTTCGGGCCACGTAGCTGGCCCCTGCTCCCACCATCAGGTTGCACAGGTCGAATGAGGGATCGATGTTGCCGTAGGGTGCAGTGCTGGCGAACCGGCTCGGGGGGGTCAGGGGTGAATACTGACCTCCGGTCATGCCGTATATGCTGTTGTTGTAGCACACGGCGGTGATGTCGATATTCCGCCGGGCGGCGTGGATCAGGTGGTTGCCCCCGATCGCGGCGGCATCCCCGTCCCCGGTCAACACGACCACGTTGAGCTCGGGCCTGGCCATCTTCACCCCGGTGGCGAAGGCCAGGGCGCGACCGTGGGTCGTGTGGAGGGTGTTGAAGTCCAGGTAGCCCGGGGCGCGCCCGGAGCAGCCGATCCCGGATATGATCACGGTCCGATCCTGGTCCCACCCGGTGCGATCGATGGCCCGGACCACTCCTCCCGTCACCGCTCCGTGGCCGCAGCCGGGACACCAGATGTGCGGCAGCGTCCACTCGCGAAAGTACTTCTGCACGTCCGCCATGTCATGATACCTCCCGAATCTTCGCGTATATCTCTTCGGGCCGGAACAGCTCGCCGTCCGTCCGGTTGATCCCCACCACCTCGGCACTGTCTCCCATGATGCGCTCAACTTCCAGGCTGAGCTGCCCCAGGTTCATCTCCGGCACCAGGACGGTTCGCACCTGTCCCCTGAGCCGGCGCAGCTGTTCTTCCGGGAAGGGCCACAGGGTGACGATGCGAAAATGCCCCGCGCGGATGCCCTCCCGCTGTGCCCTGGCGATGGCGTTGCTGGCGACCCGGGCGGGAGATCCGTACGACACTACCAGGACCTCGGCGTCGTCGGTGTCCGATGTTTCCACCCACTCGTAGACTTGCCGACCCCGCCGCATCTTCTCCATCAACCGGCGCATGAGGCGGTCGGCATTGGAAGGGCTCATATCAGGAAACCCGGTCTCATCGTGGAATAGCCCGGTCACGTGGAATCTGTAGCCCTGGCCAAAATCGGCCATGGGCGGCACGCCGGATCCATCGTCGGCGTAGGGCAGGAACTCGTCCGGCGGGCAGGACGGGCCCTTGCGAACGCCCACGTCCAGATCCTCGGGGTCGGGCAGCCGGACGTCCTCCCGCATGTGTCCGATGACCTCGTCCAGCAGCAGTATCACCGGGACCCTGAGGCTCTCGGAAATGGCGAAGGCGCGGACCGTGGCGCGGAATGTCTCGTCCACCGAGGCTGGCGACATGGCCACAATAGGATGATCCCCGTGGGTCCCCCACCGGGCCTGCATGACATCTCCCTGGGCCGGCGCCGTGGGTATGCCCGTGCTGGGTCCCATGCGCTGAACGTTGAGAACCACAACGGGCACCTCGGCCAGGCAGGCGAATCCCAGGTTCTCCTGCTTGAGCGAAAAGCCGGGACCTGAGGTCGCCGTCATGGACCTGACACCGGTGAGAGAGGCGCCGATGACCGCGGCCATGCTGGCAATCTCGTCCTCCATCTGGATGAACCTGCCCCCGAGCTCGGGCAGACGCAGCGCCAGGTGTTCGGCGACCTCACTCGACGGGGTTATGGGATATCCGGCAAAGAAACGGCAGCCGGCGGCCAGGGCGCCCTCGGCGACCGCTTCATTGCCCTGCATGAGCCTGGCTGCGGATTCACTCATCGTCGTCACTTCTCAACTGAATGGCGAAGTCGGGGCAGCGCAGTTCGCACTGTTCACACCAGATACACGCCTCACGATTGGAGACGACCGGCTTTCCGTCCTCTCTCGCGGTGAACACGTCTTTTGGGCAAAACTCGATGCAAATGCCGCACGCCTTGCACCACTGTTCGTTGATCACAATCAGGGGAATCTCGCCTTTGGTCCGGGTCTTTGCCCCCAAACCTCTCACTCCTTCCGAGTCCTGTCGAGGAGTCTGCTTTGCAGCATGTTGATTGACCCTGCATCCAGCTTGTAGATGAACTCGATGAGCGGTTTACCCTCTCCCATCAGTCCCTCGACCTGTTTTCTCCTGCCGGGCGACACTATCAGTGCTCCCACCCGGTCGACCAGTCCCTTCACCTGCTCGGACTCCCGGGAGGTCTCCACCTGGACATCAAAGTAGCCCAGTCCCGACTGAACCATTGACTTCATCACCCTGTCGGCGAAGGTCTCCGACAGGCAGACCAGGCCCACGGGTTGCTCGCGGGGCAGCTGGGCAATGCGGACCATGGTCTCCATCTCCGGGTCCAGGGCGATCCCCAGCACATCGACACCCGGCCCGAGGATCCTCTCCATTTCATCGAGGTGAAAGAAGGTGGTCACCACCAGGTCGGCCGCCCTGATGCGGCTCATGAGCTCTTCCCGGTCGTCACCGGCGAGCACCTGCGAAATGAGAACGGGCATCACGTGGATTCCCGCGCCCAGCTCCAGCGATCGGCTGAAGTAGTCCAGCTGCTCGCAGTTGCATTCGATGAAGGCAACGGTGACCCGGGCCAGCAGGGATCGCCTCTCCTCCACTCCCCGGCGAAATGCCCGCTCGGCTGTGGACAGGTCGATACCCATCTCGACCACCTGGTCCAGCAGTGAGTCGACCAGCATCTGGATTGTCTCTTCCGGCTTGTCGGGATTGGACCTGGCGGAATCCTTCACGAAGGTTCCGAGGCCCTGTTGTGAGAATAGGAGACCGCGCTCCACTAGGTCTCTGTAGGCGAGTCCGACGGTGTTTCGGCTGACGCCCAGCAGCTGCGCCATGCGTCTCTCGGTGGGGAGTTTGAATCCTTCCTGCCACAGGCCGGATTCAATGAGGTGAGCAATCTGTTCTCTCAACTGGATGTAAAGAGGTATGCCGTTGTCCCTGTCGACCCTGAGGGCAATCATGTGATCTCTCCTGACGTGCAACATTGGCCGGCCCACCCTGATCGCCGGCACGAAAGCTTCCAGAGAGACAATCGCACAGCACACCTCAGATCCCGGAGCAATTTGGACCTATGGTCTGTGTCTATGGTCCATTATATTGCGCCCCTGTCGGGCTTTCAATACCCATCAGCTATCATGCTTCGCGGCCTCGGGTTGCGGCCCGGCGATGGCGTCGCGGCTGAACTTTATGGAGACGTCCCTGGAGACCTCGAGAATCAGGTCCCTTTCGCTCAGGGACGTGATGATTCCATAGATGCCTCCTATCGTCACCACGCGATCACCCACCTTGAGGGCCCCCAGCATCTCCCGCCGCTCCCGGTCGCGCCGCTGTTGTGGCCTGATGAATATGAAGTACATCAGGGCCAGGAGAAACAGCCAGGGCCACATGTTCAACAGTATGTTGCCGGTATCACCAGCCATTATCCCATCTCCCTTCCTCTGCAAAACCCCTTCGGGCATAACCTTCACATATCGACTCTATATTCTACCACAATCCCCGGATTGGACCACAATGCGACGCAGCATCAGCCTCCCGCCAGCGGGGAGATCAGCACAATATCGCAGTCCTCCTCGAGGAGATGATCCTTCTTCCGTCTCTTTCCGTCAATGAGGACCGTGGCGAATACGTCGGGGTTGATTCCCAGTCTCTTTTGCACGAGATCTGCCACCGGGACCGGTTCTGAGATCTCGAACTCATACTCCGCCTTCTTCTCGGGAAGGAGTGATACCACGTGCCCGTGAACCCGCACTTTGATCTGCAGTGTTCCCTCCTCCTTTCAACAAGTCGCCGCCTTCATCGCTAATTATATGCCAGATTCAGACTCCACTGAAGTGCAGGCGCGGTCATGACATCTGCGCCGCGGGCCGCAGTTCGGACGACAGACTGAACCGCGACAGCGGTGACATGTAGGTCCCGGCCGGGGCGGAGGTTTCTGCCCCCTTTAGTTGAATAGAGAGTGCGGAAGGGAGGGTGCAGCATTGCCGCAGATACCCGGTTTCGAGGAGTTTCGCAGGGATATCAATGAGAGGATCTTGCGCGCTGACAACCGCGCCATCAAGCGATTCTTTGTCCTTGATGCAGACGTGTACCGCGAGGGCCACCTGTCGGCCCGGACCAAGGAGCTCATGGGGCTGGTAGCGTCGATGGTGCTCCGCTGTGATGACTGCATAACCTATCACCTCATCCAGTGTCACCGGGAAGGAGTCACCAGTGACGAGCTGTTCGAGGCCTTCTCCGTCGCCCTCACGGTGGGCGGTTCCATCGTGATTCCCCACCTGAGAAGGGCGGTTGCGGTTCTGGAGGAGCTCTCGCAGCAATGAACTCGGGGGATTGCGGCCGCAGCATTTGTCCCGAAAGCGACACCTGATTCGACCCGGGATCTTCCCGCAGCTGGCTATGCAGCCTATTCGGAATTGCGCAGGTGCCCTGACGGAGGGCTTCCCTGGGTGCGGGCCAGGCCCAGTCTGTGCCGGCGCGACCGGCATCAGGTGGCACCTAGGGAAGAGGGGGCCTCTCCTCCCGAGCGGGGTCACGACGAGCTCCTGCGGGAAAATGCGCAAACCGGGTGTTCCGGGAGCTGAGTCCGGCGCGAATGCCCGCGGCCGTCTCGCCTCCCCGGCCGCTAATCCTGCAGGTCCTTGCCGCCGACCTCGAGGTCCAGCACCCCCTCGACGCCCTCCAGCTCTGCGGCCACCTTCATCCTCTCCACCTGCGGGGGAAAGCCGACGTGCATCAGCAGCTCGATCCTGCCGTCGTCGCCGGGAGTCATGTGGATGTTGCGGATGTTCACCCCGTGGGAGCCCATGATCTCCCCCACATCCCCGAGAAGACCTGGGCGGTCGCTCGCCACCACGCGAACGATAGCAGTGCTGCGCTTGATGGTAACATATAGCTCAAGACGGGACAGCAGTGCGAGAGAAATCAGTGCGATGGCGGTGGCTCCCAGTGCGTGCCAATAGAGGCCGGCGCCGGCGGCGAGTCCGAGGGCTGCCGCCATCCACAGGCCGGCCGCTGTGGTCAATCCTCGCACAGTTGCGCCCTCGCGCAGGATGGTCCCGGCCCCGAGGAAACCGATGCCGCTGACCACCTGGGCTGCAATCCTCGCGGGATCACTTTCCATCACACCGGCGAAGCTGCGGGAAACTTCGACGGAGATCATCATGATGAGAGACGCTCCCACGCACACGAGAATGTGCGTGCGAAGCCCGGCGGGGCGGCCGTGGATTTCACGTTCCAGTCCCACCAACCCTCCGACGACAGCGGCAAATAGGAGACGGAGGGCCGGTTCGATGTCGGAGATTGTCATCATATCCCTCCTCCCGATCAGCTGCCCTCCCACATTGTGTGCCTCGCCGAGAGTCGCAGAATAGATCCGTCTCCGCGGGAGCCCCCCGGGAGGGTGGTTCCCACGTAGTCAGGCCGATTATTCTCCCAGGGCGGTTCTGAGCCGGTCCAGGCTCAGGTTCCCGCCGCTGAGAATCAGCCCCACGCGCCTGCCTCTCAGTTCAGGGGCCAGCTTGAGGGCAGCTGCGGTGGTGGCCGCTCCCGCCCCCTCGGACACCATGTGTGCATTCTCCAGCAGGAAGCGGATGCCGGCCCACATCTCCCCGTCCGAAACCAGGATGAAATCATCGAGCAACTGCCGCAGCATCTTGAAGGGAAGCTCGAAGGCCACCCGGGTGGCGAGGCCCTCGGCGAAGGTGGCCACTTCGGGCGTCTGCTGCAGTCTCCCGTCGCGCCAGGACCGATAGACCGCATCTGCCCCTTCGGCCTGTACGCCAATCACCCTGATGTCCGGGTTGAGGGTCTTGGCCACCAGTCCCCCGCCGCAGGCCCCGGATCCCCCGCCGACGGGGATGAGGAGGACCTCGAGATCGGGAACCGTCTCCAGCAGTTCGAGCACCACCGTGCCCACTCCGGCGATCAGATACGGCTCATTGGCGTTGTGTATGTAGTAGTAACCCTCTCTTTCCGCCCGGTCCTCCGCCATTTCCCGCGCCTCGTCGTAGTCCTTCCCCCGGGCAACCACCTCGGCCCCCAGCACCTCCATGGTCCTCACCTTGACCGAACTCGTGCTCGCGGGGACGTGGACGATGACCCTGGTGCCGAAGGTTTTTCCGGCATAGGCAATGGATTGCCCATGGTTACCACTGGATGCGGTGATAACCCCCCGTCTTTTCAACTCCTCAGGAAGCACTGACATGAGGTTGATTCCACCCCGAACCTTGAAGGCGCCGGTGGGCTGAACGCTTTCGCACTTGACGAAGGCCTCAAAGCCCAGTGCATCATCGAGCAGTGGCGACTGGTAAACGGGCGTGGGACGGAGATGGGGCGCAATTCGCCGCCGGGCCAGCATCACGTCTCGAAATGTCGGCGGCGTGAGTTTGTCTTCCGGGTCTATCATCGCTGTCACTCCCTCGCACGATTTGCGGGCCGTAAATCCTCCATTTTGAGCGACCCCCTCCCCTTTATTATTGCACATGTCCCGACACGCGGGTAGCATGAACGCGCGACACTGCATGTGCATCATCGCCCCGCCTGGTGCACCGCACCATCCCGGAGGATTCCACCCGGGTGGCGGAGCTCATCACCGGGGGCGTTGACATGGCCGTCAACATCCCTCCCATGGAGTGGTCCCGCGTCGACGATGAACCCGGCGTTTCCATCCACAGGGCCAACAGCCAGCGCGTCATGCTGATCGACATCCGCCATCTCGAGCAGTACAAGACCCACGACCCCCGGGTGCGGGAGGCGATCGAGTATGCCATCGACAACCAGGCCCTGATCGACGAACTGCTGGGCGGCGCCGCCACCCCCTCGCGGACGCGGGTCACACCGGGGAATTTCGGCGCGAATCCGGACCTGTACGACACCTACCTCTTTGACCCGGATCACTCCCGGGAACTGCTGGCTGACGCGGGCTACGGCCCAGACAATCCCTGTGAGATCGGCTTCCTTGCCACCTCGGGCCGCTATCCCATGGACCGCAAGGTCGCCCAGGCCATAGCCGGCATGCTCGAGGACGTGGGCTTCGTCGTCGACACGGAGATCCTCGAGTACGCCTCCTTCGCCCAGATCCGCTCGGCGGAAGAGCAGCCAGAGATGACCATGATCGGTCTGGCCAACTCGCTGTGGGATGCTTTCCTGTGCTTCAACTCCCTCCGAATCTCGCAGGACCGCAACCTCCGCTACCAGTATGAGAACGAGGAATTCGACGAGCTGGTCGGGGCCGCGTCGGTTGAGATGGACCCGGACCGCCGCCGGCAGATGTATCAGCGCGCCGCCGAGATGGTGGCTGAGGATAGACCGCAGATCTTCCTATACCAGCTGAAGAACAACTACGGCGCGGCCGATGATCTGGACTGGCAGCCCAGGGCCGACGAGATGCTGTGGATGTGGGCCGCCCGGGTTCGCTGAGCCGCAGCGCATCCATTCGCACCAGGTGGGCCGGCAGTTGACGCTGTCGGCCCCACGTGAACTTCTGCCAGGGAGGGGAATTCGGTGTATCAGTATCTCGTGCGTCGCCTGTTTCAGATCATACCTGTCATTCTCGGGGTATCTATCATCGTATTCATTCTTCTCAGGCTCACCGGTGACCCCGCGGTGCTCATGCTGCCGGAAGACGCTCTGGAGGAGGAGATTGAGGCGCTGCGGGACGCGCTGGGCCTCAACGAGCCGCTGCATGTCCAGTACTGGGTGTTTCTTACCAATGCACTGCGAGGTGATTTCGGGCGATCCTTTCGCTACCGTGCTCCAGCCCTGGAGGTGACCCTGGAACGCATACCCGCCACCCTGGAGTTGGCCGGGTCGGCACTGCTGTTCGCCGTGGTCATCTCGGTTCCGCTGGGAATCATATCTGCAATCAGGCAGAACACTGCCGCGGACCTGTTTGCCAGCACTGCGGCTGTACTGGGGCGTGCCATGCCCAACTTCTGGCTGGGAATCATGCTGATCCTGGTCTTCGGCGTCATGCTGCGCTGGCTGCCGGTGTCGGGCAGGGAGGGTCTCAGCTACCTGATTCTGCCCGCCATCACCCTGGGAACGGGACTTGCCGCCACCATAACCCGGCTGGTGCGGTCCAGTATGCTGGAGGTCATTCGCCAGGACTACATCACCACGGCCCGCAGCAAGGGTCTGAGCGAGAGGAGCGTGATCTACCGTCACGCCCTGCGCAATGCCCTCATACCGGTGGTGACCATCATCGGGATCCAGGTTGCAGTGCTGATGGGCGGTTCGGTCATAACCGAGGCCGTATTTGCCTGGCCGGGCGCGGGACGCCTGGCCATCCAGGCCCTGTACATGAGGGACATGGCGCTGGTGCAGGCAGTTGTGATTGTCAAGGCGCTGATAGTGATCTTCGCCAACCTCGCGGTGGATCTCATTTACACGGTCATCGACCCCAGAATCATGTACTCGTGAGGAGGCTGCTCACATGAAAGAGACAAAAAGCCGCGTGCGACAGACCTCGGACTCAACGGGGGCGGGGACCGGCGGTGAGCGTCGCGAGAGCCAGGCAGTCCCCTCGGGGGGCGAGGACCGTTCACTCCGATACAGTCGCGTGACCCTGCGCAACCTGGCCAAGAGTCCCACCGGCCTCATCGGTGCCGTGATTGTGGTCCTGGTCGTCTTTTTGGCCCTGGCGGCGCCACTGCTGGCGCCACACAGCGCCACGGACCAAAACATCCGCAACCGCCTCGTGCCCCCGGCCTGGGCCGAGGGAGGCCAGCCGGAGTTTCTCCTGGGCACTGACCAGATGGGGCGCGACATTCTCTCGCGCATCATATACGGAACCCGCGTCTCCGTGGCGGTGGGCGTATCGGCGGTGGTGGTAGCCGGCCTGGTGGGCGTCAGCCTGGGTCTCACCTCGGGCTTTTTCGGGGGGTTCTACGACACGGCAGTGATGCGCTTCGTCGACAGCTTCATGGCCATACCGTCCCTTCTGCTGACCATGACCATCATCGGCGTGGTAGGACCCAGCGTCGTCACCCTGATCCTGGTGCTGGGTTTCACTCAGTGGGTCAGCTACGCCCGCATCGTCCGCGGCGAGGTGCTGTCGCTGAAGCAGAGAGAATATGTGCAGGCGGCCCGGGCCATCGGCCAGGATCCCTTCTGGATCATGGTCAGGCACGTTCTTCCCAATGTCATGGCCTCGGTGATCGTCATGGCCACCCTCAACGTGGCGACCACCATCATCTCCGAGTCCGCCCTGAGCTACCTCGGACTGGGAGTGCAGCCACCGACGGTGACCTGGGGACAGATGCTCAGCGACGGACGCAACTACGTCAGCACCAGCTGGTGGCTGGCCACATTTCCCGGCATCGCCATCACCATCTCCGTGTTGGGCGTGATATTCCTGGGGGACTGGCTGCGCGACGTCCTGGATCCGCGTCTCAGGCAGTGATGGACCGGGCAAACAGCGCGCGGTGGGGGGCGGGAAATTGAGGTTCACCTCGCTGAAGGAGACCATCAGGTGGTGGCTGGCGCCGGGGCCTCACCGTTTGCTGCGGGCCGCGCTCGCACTTGCCCTGCTGTCGTGGGCGGCTTGGGAACTGGTCCTGGCGATCTCGCGCTGGCTGCAGCTGACGGGCGGGTCGGCCATCTGGTGGCTCCTGTTCTTCGCCGCCATACCCCTTCTCAGCCTCTGCTCCATCCCGCCGCTGGCCTCGCTGATCCTGATCCCCACCATCTTCACCGGCCAGGGAAACCGCACCGCGGTGGTGCTGACCTTGCTCAGCTGCGGGATCCTGGTCGCCGCCCTGGCTGCAGTGCTGCCGGTAATTCAGTTCTACGTGCGACTGTCACTCATGGTGTGGTTTTGAGCCGACTCCTGCGGCCGAGGTTGCCGCCCGACTGTACAGACAGGGCCAATGATGGCCACCGGGAGCCCCCCGGGCGACGACTGCCTGTCAGAGCTCACGGGCGACATCGAGCGTGCACCGACGCTTTCCCATGCATCCAGCCTCGCGGCCACTCCCCCACCCCGGCCGCCGCAGTAACCTCCCCCCACCGGACGTCGCTTCCGGGTTACCGACCGTGGTGCAGCCGGCACCGAATCATCCATGCCCACCGTCCACCCCTAGGCAGAGACAGGTGCAGGAACCATGATGCCTGGCAACGAATACTGCACCACCTGAGTCTTCGCCTGACGAATAGGCCTGCCCTGAAGGCGGTGATGATCGGTTTGGGACCCACGATGATGAATCCGACAGCCGGCAATCGCTGCGGGACTGTCATTGCGGCCGGGTGCCCGCCCACGACTCTTCTGAGGTGCAACCCGTCCCTCCTCCTTCAGATGCACACCGCCGGACGCCTCTGCACATCCCGGAGATGGAGGAGCGGTTGAACTCGCGTGATAGATCAGGGGCTGATGCGGGACAACGAGCTGATAATCTGGCTGCAGCTAAGGTTCTGACGGGCAGTTGGCCCACGCCAGCGACCACCGCCCAGTCGATGGCACGATGCGATGTCGGAATGAGAAGTGCGAATACGCAGTTGAACACGACAGTGTCTGGGGCGGTGCAGATTCCTGAGAGGACGTGTATATTCAATGGATCGTGAGGAAAGCGGCGGAGTGCCCGTAGTTACTGCCGAAGACTACGTCTCAGCAGAGAGGTTTCTCAATGGCGAGGGGCTGGTGTTCAACGCCGAGGTCAACCCTCACTGGCTGTCCGACAGCCAAAGATTCTGGTACCGAAGCAGAACGCGCGACGGCTGCGAGTTCATCCTGGTGGAACCCGATCCGGGAGTTCGCCGGCAGGCCTTTGATCATCAGAGGCTGGCGTCTGCCCTCTCTGTCGCGAGTGCAGATCCCTGCGTTCATCACCAGCTGCCCTTCGACGAGTTCGAGTTCACCGAAGACGAGCGGGCGATCGTCTTCGAGACGGACCGGCAGCGTTGGCGCTGCGACCTCGATACCTACAGCTGCACAAAGACGGCAGAGGATGAGGATTCCCCCGGGCCCGGGGTGACCTCCCCGGACGGCAGGTGGACAGCTTTCGTCCGCAATCACAACCTGCACGTCACAGATGATTCGGGACGCGTCCTGACGCTCACCGAGGATGGCGGGCCCGGATGTGATTACGCGGTGCCGGTCCCTTCGCCGCTTCGAGCCGCCGGAATCGACCCGGCGGATGGGCCGTCCCCGGCGCTACTGTGGTCGCCGGACAGTCACAGGATCCTGACTCACCGGATAAGTTGCGAGGGAGCGGGTCAGTTTCACCTGGTTCAATCCGTGCCTCTCGACGGGAACACCAGGCCGAAGCTGCACTCGTACACCTATCCTCTGCCAGGCGATGAGCGTGTTCCCCTCGCCGAGCTGGTGATCCTGGATGTGAGGGAGAGGACCAGGTGCCCGGTTCAGGCCGATCCGCTCCCGGTCCTGTACTACGGTTCGCCGCTGCGGCCGGAATGGACGTGGTGGAGCGGCGACGGCACTCGCATCTACGTGGTCCGGCGCGAGCGCGGCTATCAGGGATACAGCCTGATCGAGATTGACGCCGAAACCGGCGAGTCCCGCACAGTTCTCGAGGAGCAGGCCCGAACGGCCATCGATCCTCACCTGACCTCGATGGGATCGCCCAACATCAGGACGATGAGTGACGGTGAGGAGGTAATATGGTTCTCGCAGCGCGACGGGTGGGGTCACATCTACCTGTACGACGGGGAGGGCAATCTCCGCAATCGGATCACTTCCGGTCACTGGGCCGTCGCCGACATCGTCTGCGTCGACGAGAAGGGACGCCGGGTGTATTTCACTGGAGTCGGCCGGGAGCCGGGCCGCGACCCCTACTACTGTCACCTTTACCGGGCGAGCCTGGACGGGGGTGACCCGGAGCTCCTGACGCCGGAGGACGCCCACCACGAGATAGCCTTCTCTCCCGACGGCAGCTGCTTCATTGACACCTACTCCAGGATTGACCTGCCGCCGGTGTCAGTGCTGCGCACGAGAGACGGGAGAGGGGCGCGGCATCTGGCTGGTAACCGTGACTCAGTTCGCGACCGGTGAGGACAAGCACAAGCCGGCCCTGTGGGTGGACGGGAATATCCACGCCGCTGAGGTCGCGGGCTCCAGCGCATGTCTCTATCTCATCAACCAACTGGTGAAGGCCTACGGTTCTGATGCAAGGATCACGCGCTGTCTGGACAGCCGCGCTTTCTACATTTGCCCTCGCGTCGGTCCCGACGGGGCCGAACGGGCTTTGCTGGACAGCCCGGAGATCATCCGGTCGAGTACACGGGCCTATCCCTATGATGAGGAGTCTCCCGACGGACTGAGAGTGAGAGATGTGGACGGCGATGGGCGCATACTGACCATGCGGATTCCGGACGAGCATGGCGCCTGGAAGGTCTGCCGCGAGGACCCGCGTCTGCTCACCCGCCGCGAACCGACCGAGACCGGTGGGCAGTACTACCGTCTGCTGCCCGAGGGCGACCTCGAGGACTATGATGGAGCGCTCATTCGCATCCAACCCCGCAAGGAAGGGTTGGACATGAACCGGAACTTCCCTGCGCACTGGCGACAGGAGCACGAACAAGACGGAGCGGGGCCGTATCCTACTTCGGAGCCCGAGGTGCGGGCCGTGGCCGATTTCGTGACCCGGCATCCAAACATCACAGGCGGTGTTGCCTTCCATACCTACGGCGGTGTGCTGCTGAGACCGT
>JAWOBW010000147.1:0-2502 GCA_046484105.1 Bacillota bacterium | reverse complement strand
TAAAGATGGTGAAATTGTTGACAAACAAGTGGGTGCTGTTCCTAAAAGCAACCTTGAAGCAAAACTGAAAACTTTATTGTAAAAACACCCCTCCTGTTCGGAACGGTAGTCTGCATCTCCGCACACGGTGCCGGTGAGGAATCTGTGCAGCAGGCGCTGGAGGAAATGGAACGCATTGAGTCGTTGATGAGCCCATATCGACAGGAGAGCGAGGTCAGCTCCATCAATCGCGCAGGGGGAGAAGTGACGCCCATTTCGCCGGAGACGGCCGAGGTGATTGCGGTCGGTCTGGAGCTGGCGTCGATGACCGGGGGGGCTTTCGATCCCACCATAAGGCCGCTGGTGCATCTGTGGGGATTCGACAGCGGCTCGCCGAGATTGCCCGAATCGGAAGAGATTGTCGAGGTTCTGAAACTGGTTGACTACACGGCCGTCATTCTGAGGGAGGATGGCGTGACCCTGGATCCGGGTATGTCCGTCGATCTCAACGCCCTCACCAAGGGGTATGCGGCGGACAGGGCGGTTGAGATGCTGGCGGAGTCAGGCGCAGAGGGTGTCCTGGTGAATGCGGGGCAGAGCAGCATGAAGGTGCTGGGGACAGCTCCGGGAGGGCGGCCTTGGAAGATAGGGCTCATGCATCCCAGACGGGAGAACGAAATCTACGCCGCGATCGAGATGCAAAAGATGCAGAGTCTCAGCACGACGGGCGACTACCAGAATTACTTCGTCGCTGACGGTGAGCGATACTCCCACGTGTTCAATCCCGCCACCGGATGGCCCGCCCAGTCGATGCAGGCGATCACCGTACTTGCCGAATCGGCGATGTGGGCCGACGGTCTTTCCACCGCCCTGTTTGTGATGGAACCGGGCGAGGCCCTCACCCTGGTGGAAAAGATGCCGGGGGTGGAGGCTGTGGTGGTGACGGCGGAAGGCGACATCATGTACTCGGGTGGACTCCGGGGCAAGATAGAACTGCTCGACGGCAAGGAAGCGGGAGGGTGAGACGGATGGCGCGTTATCTGCGAGCCGGCGATCTGGTGGTCGCGGGTCTTCTGCTGGTCGTGGCCGCAACCTCGGCCGTTTTGATTCCCGCGGTTTTGGCGGGCGGCCGGGGTCTGCCGTCGCGGGTTGAGGTGCGGGTGCTGGAGCCGGGAGGAGGTGGAGAGGTCATTGCGCGCATCGACCTGCCCGACCAGGCGAACGTCGAGCTGGGAAGGGGCGGGATGGTGCTGCAGGTGTCCGGGCACACCGCCAGGGTGATCGAGAGCGACTGCCCCCAGAAGATCTGCACCAGGACTGTTCTGACCCGGGTCGGAGACCGAACCGTATGTGTGCCCAATGGTGTGGTCGTTGAGATGACTGGCGACTCGGCGGACAGACCCTATGACATGATCGTCCGTTAGTTGGGGATCATGCCCGAGAAACGTTCAAGCGGTTCCTCCAGTGTGAAGTGTCCCCCCAGGCTGACTCCACTCTCGCCCTCCACCAATATCTGGACGCGATCCACATCGGGAAATTCGGTCAACGTGTTAACAATGCCGGCTATCACCAGGCTCTCACCCGCCGAACCCGCGGCGTATTGGCGAATGTGCGAGGTAAAGTCCACGGTGGCGAGGCCGTCGCTGACTTCCAGTGATAGCAGCTCCGTCTCCGGCGGAAGGATGGGCGACAGGGGGCCTTCGGGATCCGGACCCGCGATCAATTCGGCCAGGGCGACCTGCTTCAGATCTGCGGTTTCCCCCGCGGTGCGGAGCACCGGAACGGTGAGGATTTCCGTGGTCGTGGAGAGTCCGAAGTGGATGACGACCCTGGCATCACCCTCCGGGCTCATCAGCGGAGAGGACTCGAGAAGGTCCAGTCGGGCCCTAAGGGCCATCTCTTGCGTTTTCATCTCGTCGATTTCCGCGCGCAGGTCGTCAACGTCGTCCTGCCCACTGTTGTTTTCCGCCTTGCAGCCGGCGAGGACGAGTGACAGAATGAGCGCGGCTATGACGGCGGTGCGGCAGAATCGGTCGCATATAGGCATCGTTACTCTCCCTTCTAACGCTATATTTTCCCACGGGAGCCGTGATTATGATTACGCCCCCGTGCCCGGGGGCCAATCAATTCTTGTGCGCCCGGCATGGGCGAATACTAGGGGGTGCAAGATTGCCTAAGTGATTTCAACCCCCTTTCCCGCAGTCCCCTGTTCTCTTTGACAGCCAGCTGCACGTTAGGTTGCGCTACCCGTACGAGAGTTTAGCTGAACGAACGCTGAGGAGTTTTCTGGACTGCCTCTGAAGGCATTCGTCAGCCGGCCTCTCTCCGCTGTGTTAGCCTTCGCCTTATTTCAGGGGATACCTGCAGCTCCTGTGAAATCATCTGCCTGGCTCTGTGCTTGTCGAGCGGGTCGTCTTCCAGGTCCCGCAGCTCGTATAGCCTTCGGTTCCTCATCACTCTGACGATACGGTGCAGCAGGCGCCTCATGCAGGCCACTATGGCCTTGGTGTGGGGTGAGATAAG
>JAWOBW010000109.1:0-5214 GCA_046484105.1 Bacillota bacterium | reverse complement strand
CCCGGCCCGGCGCGGGAGCACCAGAGGCGACGCGGTGCACCCTCCGGGGACTGGCCTGCGCCCGGCCGGGTGGCATTGCCAGCGGCGAAGCGTTCCCGATTGCCCGATGCGGGAAGGGAAGCATCGTCCGGATGAAGAAGAAATACGTGGCAGCGGCCGGACGGCGGAGATTTCGTGATTCCTCAGCATGGTTCAGTCGCGGCGCCGAAGGCGACGGCCAGATGCCGGCTTCATTTCAGTTACCTGGTCCTGATCTTGTGATATCAGAGTGAGGAGAGTGATTGATTCCGGTTATTCCGGGGGAGGCCATGAAAGTCAGACTGACGGCAGCGACGCAAGAGTGGATGCCCGGCGGGGCGTTTCATCGCGATTTCGTGTACCAGTTCCCCAGGGTGGCGCCCTTTTTCGCCTATGATCACCGCAGTATCGGTTCGACGATCAGGAGGAGGAAGCACCTGGCGGGATGGCGGGGAGACCGCAGAAGGCTCTCCGAGTTGCTCCTGCGGGACAATACGCGCTGGGGGGCGGATCCTGACGCCCTGGAGTCGGCCGTCGAGCTGCGCCGGGAGAATGTGTATGTGGTGTCGGCCCAGGTTCGTCCCTCTGTCCTCGGGGGGAGCGGTAGCGTACTTCTGAAGGTCCTGAGCCTGCTGGAGTACGCGCGACGGCTGGCCTCTGCCGCCGGGACGAGGGTGATTCCCGTTCTCTGGGTGGTCTCAGATCACAACTGGGGGATCATCGGTCGCGTTCCGTGTGCGGATGTGGACGGCAGGATCCGCTCCCTCGCCCTGAAGCCCGATCCTCCGGGCTGTCCCTCCGCGGGTGAGATACCCGTTCACCCCGGCATAGATCGGCTGCTGGGAGAGTTCGAGGCGGCTGTGGGTGCCGACGCCGGCGACAGTGAGGTGGTGAAGCTCATCAGACGCGTGTCCCGGGAGAGCGAGACGGTCGCCGAATGCTTCTGCCGGCTGATGTGTGAGCTGTTCTCCGGCCGGGGATTGCTGCTGGTCGACGGCAGTTCTCCGGGTCTGCGTGAGCTGGTTGCACCGATTCTGCAGCGGGCTGCGGTCAGGAGGCGCCGCGTGGACGGCGAGCTGGCGGTGGGGGCGGAGCGTCTGTCGGCGAAGGGATACTCGGTTCCCTTCCCGGCCGGAGCCGGACGCTCTCACATTTTCGCAGATTCCGGGCGGGGGAGGGTGCAGCTGTTTCTCGAGGATGGCCGCTTGAGGGATGCGAGCGGGAACGTCGACATTGACGCCGCGGCCCTGGCGCAGCTGATCGCCGACGAACCCCACCGGTTCAGCCCCGGCGAGGCTCTCCGCCCGGCCGTACAGGACCTGGTGCTGCCAGTCCTGGCTCACATTGTGGGGGGCGAGGAGGCGAGCTGCCGGGCGCAGGGCAAGGGGATCCACTCACTGTTCGAGGGCGCCATGCCGCCGCTGTTTCCCCAGATGTCGCTGACCTTCATCGAGCCCGGGGTGGCGGCGGAGATGGCGAGACGGGACATACCGGTAGATGCCCTGGTGCGGGATTCACAGTTTGACCAGCTGCTCGGGTCCGCGCTGGCTGCCCTGGGCGAGGAACACATTGAGACCGTTCTCAGGGAGGCCTGGGACAGAATCGACCGGGCCCACGGCCGAATGCGAAGTGCCCTGGAGGAGCAGGTGCCATCCCTGAAGCGAGTGGGTGAGGTCAATGCGGTGCGAATCCGGCGGCAGATCGAATACTACGACCGCAAGGCGCGTCAGCACCACCGCCGCAGGCACCGGGAGGTGGTGCGGGGCTACAGATTGGTGCGCAACAGGCTGCGGCCGCCCGGGAAGACGCAGGAGGACCTCAGCTACCTGCCGCTGATGGTCCGGCGAGGGACAGGCTGGATGGGCGATCTTCTGGAGGTGGCGTCTGCGGAGGAGAAGTTGTGGGGACACTTCTTCGTGGAGTGGGCTGAATGAAGAACACGGTGTGTTTCATCAATCTGGGCTGCCCCAAGAACCTGGTCGACAGCGAGGTCATGGGAGCCGAGTTGATGGCGTCCGGCTACGAGGTCATCGATCAACCCGAGCGGGCGGATGTGGTGGTGATCAACACCTGCGGGTTCATAGACGCCGCGAAGGAGGAATCGCTGGATGAGATCTTCTCCCATCTCGGGCGGGGCCGGGGGCGCCTGGTCGTCAGCGGGTGCCTCGCCCAGCGTTACGCGGATGAGCTGCAGAGGGAGATTCCGGAGATAGGCGGGATGGTGGGCGTCAATGACCTGGCGGAGATCCCGACGGTGGTGAGAGGGGCTCTGGCCGGACGCAGGCTGGTCCGGGTTTCTCCCTCGGGAGATGCCCTGGCTCTTTCCGACGGGTCGCGACGGCGGCGACAGACCCCTCGCCATTTTGGCTACGTCCGCATCGCCCAGGGGTGCAGCCGCCTCTGTCACTTCTGTGCCATACCCGCCATACGCGGACCGTACCGATCGAAGGAGCCGGAGCTGATCTTCGCCGAAACCCGGGCGTTGGTCTCGGACGGGGCCCGGGAGGTGGTGCTGATTGCCCAGGACACCACCCGGTACGGCCTCGATATCCCCGGCGCCGATGTGGGCCTGGCCTCCCTGCTATGGGACCTCTCCCGCCGGTTTCCCGAAATCTGGTTCCGCCTGATGTATGCCCACCCAGCGGGGATTGACGATGATCTGCTGGAGGTGATCAGAGAGCGAGACAACATCTGCGACTACCTCGACATTCCCCTGCAGCACATCAGTCCCGAGGTGCTGCGGCGGATGGGCAGGTCGGAGGATCCCGCCCTGGTTCGCCGCACCCTGGAGCGGATCCGGGCGCAGGTTCCCGACATCTCGCTGCGCTCCGCGTTCATCGTCGGGTACCCCCAGGAGACGGAGGAGGATTTCCGTCTGCTACTGGATTTCGTGGCCGGCGGTTCCTTCGACCACGTGGGCGTCTTCGCCTACTCCAGGGAGGAGGGGACCCGGGCGCATTCGCTGCCAGGTCAGGTCGGGCGGTCGGAGAAGCAGAGGAGACGCAACCAGCTGGTGAGGGCGGCTCTGCGCCGCTCCCGGGAGGTTAAGGAACGCCTGGTCGGCAGTATCCTGCCGGTTCTCATCGACGGCACCGAGGAGGGAAATGTCCTGGGCCGCCACCAGGGCCAGGCGCCGGAGGTGGACGGCTACGTGTTCCTGGGGAGGGATTCGTCCGCCCGGATTGGGGAGGTGGTCCCGGTAGAGATCACCGGGGCGGACTCGGTGGATCTGTGGGGACGCATACTGCACTGCTGAGCATGATTGGAAGCTGCAGCACAAGTTGCCTCCATATGCAATCTAGCACACAACCTTTTCCGTTTCTCTTGATTATGTTAGCATATTGGTGTGTCTATATCAGTTTGCTTTCGTTTGTTTTGCGTTCATGAACGTCCTTCGGATCACCTGAAACGGAAAAGGGGGACTCGGTGTGGGTACTTCCAATCTCAAGGCTCCCCTGGTCGTCATTGCAGCCGCAGTGTGTCTGGCCATTCTCATGGGGGCGTCCGCCCTTTATGAACGCAGCAGCTCGCAAATTCCCGTGGAGGAGGCGCTGGCCGGGCATCCCGGGGTGATGGATTTCTCCGTGAGCCGCGAGGATGTGTGGGTGGTGGATCTCACCTTGGGGGAAGTGGAGGATCTGCGCGGGGCGTGCACCGAGCTGGACGAAGCCGTCCGGGACATTCTGGGGGGCAGCCCGTACCGGCTGGAAATCGGGGATGCACCGGATGAGGAGCTGACCCGGCTGTGGGCCGAGCTGGAGATCATCGTGCAGCAGGGGGCTGCCAGCGGTCGATTTGCCGACATGCGGGATGATCTGCGGGCCGAGCTCAGTGCCGCGGAGGATGTGCAGTTGGATGTCCAGGTGGACGGTCGCAACATCTTCGTGGCCATGACCCGGGGCGAGAGCTACCTGTACCGGGTGGTGCCCCGCACCGATTACCCGCTGGTCAGGGAGGAGTCCGGTGAGTAAGATAGCGGAGTATCTGTGGCAAAACTGGAGAGAGTTCAGCCTGGGAGCGGCGGGCGGGTCTCTGTTGTTTCTCATGCTGCGCGGATACAATGTGTTCCCCGCGGTCATCATCGGCACGCTGCTGGTTGCGGCCTACTGGTACTACCGGCAGGGGGCGTCGGGCGGGGGACTCACGCTGACATCTGTTCCGCGGGGCCGCGGGATCTGCTTTGAGGACATAGGCGGGCAGGGCAAGGCGATCGGCGAGCTCAGGGAGAGCCTGGATCTTATCATGGGCGACCGCCGGGCCAGTGAACTGGGCATCCGCCCCCTGAGGGGGCTGCTGCTGGTGGGTCCCCCGGGCACGGGAAAGACCATGCTGGCCAGGGCGGCGGCGACCTACGCCGGGTTCTGTTTCGTCGCCACCTCGGGCAGTGAGTTTGTCGAGATGTATGCCGGGGTGGGAGCCCGCAGGGTGAGAGAGATCTTCGATCGGGCCCGCAAGAAGGCGCGGAAGAAGGGCGTCGAGGCCGCCATGGTCTTCATTGACGAGCTGGAGATCGTGGGAGGGAAGCGGGGAAGGCACAGCAGTCATCTCGAATACGATCAGACGCTCAACCAGCTGCTGGTGGAGATGGACGGCATCGACCGCGACGAGAGCCCGCGGATACTCATCGTGGGGGCTACCAATCGCAAGGACCTTCTGGACGATGCCTTGCTGCGGCCGGGCAGATTCGACCGCATCGTCCACGTCGACATTCCCGATTCGGAGGGTCGGCGGGAGATCTTGCTGCTGCACCTCAAGGATAAGCCGCTGGCGGAGGATGTGGATCTCGAGGCGATATCGGGGCAGACATACGGTTTCTCCGGCGCCCACCTGGAGAGCCTGGCCAACGAGGCCGCCATCGGGGCCTTCCGGGAGCAGTCCCCCCGGATTGAACAGCGACACCTGCTGGAGTCGGTGGAGAAGGTCATAATGGGAGAGAGAATCGACCGAAGGCCCTCGAAACGGCAGCTGGAACGGGTGGCGGTGCACGAGCTCGGTCACGCCCTGATGGGGGAGCTCACATCGCCCGGCAGTGTCGCCTCAGTCAACATCACCCCGCGGGGCGGTTCTCTGGGATATGTCCGCAAGACCTCAGGTGAGGACAAGTATCTTTACACCGGGGAGGAGCTCATCGGCGAGATTGCCTTCGTCCTCGGCGGCTGTGCCGCTGAGCAGGTGCTGCTCTCCCCGAGCACCACC
>JAWOBW010000076.1:0-4167 GCA_046484105.1 Bacillota bacterium | reverse complement strand
TCCACCACCAGGACATCCGCCAGCTTACCCGCCTCCAGTGTGCCCAGCAGGTGATCCATGCCCAGTATCTCTGCGCCTCTGGAAGTGGCAGCCATCAGTGCTTCCTCTACGGAGAATCCGGCCTCACAGAACAGCTTGAGCTCCACGATATACGGGGCGGGGAACATGCGGAAATCGTCAAATATGACATCGGTGCCGACGCCCATCTTGACCCCGGCTGCTTTCATTCGCTCTATCATTCGCACGTTGTCGTTCTTGGAGAAGGTGAAGCGCCGGGAGCTGGAGCCGAAGTAGCCGCCCAGGCGGTCGAAGATGATGACATAGGCCACTGCGGTGGGAACCGCGGCCACGCCCTTTTGGGCCATCAGCTTAATGACCTCATCGGTGCGGGGGAGCGGATGCTCGATGGTGTCGACGCCGGCCTCCACTGCCCAGTCGATGTAGTGAGTCTCCGCGTCGCACATGACCTTCAGGCCCAGACTGTGGGCCTCGTCCACCACAGCGGCCACTTCCTCACGGCTGAAGTGACTGGCTATCTTGATGATGTCAGCGCCGCGCTTAAACTGTTCTCGCGCAGCATTGCGCCAGTCATCCGGTCCCGAGGCCTCGCGGATGATTCCCAGCATGGGGGAGGCGTGATCCAGAGTCTCAGCACCGTGGCCACCGGTGCCGGTGATCAGGCAGCCGGCTGGGAAAATTCGCGGCCCGGGAAGGCGGTTCTGGCGCACGAACTCCTTCAGACGATAGGGTGCCATGCCGTGCGACCCGGCGTCGCGCAGACTGGTGATGCCCGTCTGCAGCCAGACCAGCATGCGATCAACTCCCCGGAGGGCGGCATCGGCCAGGCACTGCCCCTGTGAGGGGGGTATCTCCGACTCGGTGAAGGTCAGGTGACAGTGCAGGTCCACCATCCCCGGCATGACGGTCTTACCCGCTACGTCGATCACCCTGGCGTCGGAGGGGATGTCGACCTCTTCGGCGGGACCCACCGCCGTGATGCGGTTCCCCTCCACGATCACGGTCCCTTCGTACACTGCAGTGCCGCGACCGTCGAATATCCTCCCACCCGTGAGGGCAATGCTGCCTGCGGGTCCGCCGGGTTCCTCCGGTTGGGGAATGAGTCGGGGATCGTGGCTGACTGGGGTTGATTCATCGATCCATTTTCTGCGGTCCATGATGTCTGGCAATCAAATCGCCTCCTGTTTAGTTTGGCTGACTAGGGATTTCCCGCCGGTGCAGACTGCTGATCGCATCGGGCGGACCATAGCTGTGCTTCGTCATCAGACATCTGATTCCTGCCAATGCGGGTACCTCGCAGGTGGGGCTGGTATTTCTGATGAACGGAGAGGCAGCCTGATTTGCGGGTGACAGCACACATCAATCCGGCTGGAGGATCCGCTGCGCAGTGGCGCTCGGGAGATGCCGGCAGTAACTCGCCACGTGGGCACCTCTTTCCGACCTGTTGGCAAGAGCCCGCCACCCCTGCGCCCTGATGAGATGCTGCTTCATCGATCCCCCCTCAGAGGCATTCGACGTGCATTCATCGCCGTCTCTGTACGGGGCCGGTTGCCAATCTGGATGAGCCACCGCTGCAGCTGACTGGAACTGGTAGCATGAAACTCCTGCTTTGAAAGACCTTAGGAGTAGACTAGCTGCTGCCTGGGCAATGCCGGATTGCTCGGCATTGAGGCACGTGATCTGCTTCATCAAGGCGGAATCAAACGTCGATCAATCTGCATGCGGCCGACGGGGCGGTTCGCCTTGCCGCATGCAGTGTCTGACTGATGTGAGTGCCCGTGCACCATTCGGGTTCAACGGATGGAGAGTGGTGAGATAATGCGAGCGGGATTGACTACGGCCCTACTGATCAAATTAGTGATGACTTTCGTGCTGGCGGTGGCGGCATTCACCTACATTGACGGCAACCCCTGGAGCCAGGTGTTCTGGGTGTCTCTGATCGCCACGGTGGTGAACTACCTCATCGGAGACAGCCTGGTCCTGCCGTCTCTGGGTAACGTGGTGGCGGCCATTGGTGACGGCCTGATGGGGAGCGTAGTTGCATACCTGGCTGCGGTGATAATGCCGGCCTTTTCGGTGACGTGGACGTCACTGATCGTCTTTGCCATACTGGTGGCCGTCGGTGAGTACTTCTTTCACCGGTATCTCATCGCTGCGGATGCCAGATACAGGCCCGCGACGAGGACCTCTGCTGGGCGAACTTGAATCCCTGAGAACAGGGAATACGGCGGTTTGACAGGCGAGCAGACGTGCAGGCGGGAGTGCTATCACCAGACCAGTGAACTGTGCTCTGAGACGGCAGTGCCGCGCTCTCCTCACAGAGGAATGGTGTCCTGTGGTTCACAGCCGGAAGCGGTAGCACGTGTACTCCCACACCCTCCTCTCAAACCCCACGCTCCGGGCTGTTGCGATTGAGGCGAGGTTGCCGGCGGAGCAATTCCAGTGTGGCTGTTTTCCTCGCGACAGTACCTCCCTGACGGTTGCAGCGGCCGCAGCCCTTCCCAGGCCCTTCTGTCTGTGTTCGGCTCTTGTCTCGATGCCCAGCCCGCCCAGGTGATGGGTCTGAGTGTAGACGAAGCATATGCTCGCGACTTCCTTGTCGCAGACCGCGCAGTATCCATATCCGCCGGGCGATGATGCGGCCTGTGCTCCCCATTGACGCCGGATCGCCGACCGCATTTCAGCCACCTCGGCCCACCTGAACCCGGGCGGCAGACCGGGCTGCTCCGGCGGCGGCGAGTCGGGGTACAGGAAGACGACCTGCTGGGATCTGGTCAGGTTGCGATTGCTGAAGGCCGTTTCAATGACCCTGTTCCATCTGCAGTCGGAGGCGCTGATCTGGCACCAGTGGCGGCCGAGCCCGGTGGCCTCCGGGGCGATGACCCCGGCGAAGAACTCACCCAGGCACCGGTTGAAACGCCAGTTGCACGGGTCTCCCAGCAGGTAGAACCTCTGGGATTCCCCGATCCACACCACTGCCCACGAGGGCCTGAGTTCACTGTCGACGAAAACCCGACCCGGATTGTAGCCCTGAATCACTGCCCAGGGCTGCACACTCAGGGGCCGGTCTTCCCCGCCAAGCGACGCGGCTCGGGCAAATTCCTCACGGGACAGCTCGCGCATCGCCGTCAGTCCTCCTTCCATCTTCCGCCCGCCACCAGTATCCCGTGCTCCTCAGTACCAGCGGTGAGGCAGCAGATCCCTCAGCAGTACGACCTCGTCCCGGTCGAGCAGCACCCTGGTGTTGAGATTGGCTGCACTGACCTGGGCCAGGAGCTCCCTGCACCTTCCGCAGGGAGGGATGATTCCTTCCGGTGACACAGCCACTATGGCTTCTATCTCGGTCTCCCTGTGCTTGAGCATCTCGGCAACGGCAGAGTGCTCGGCACAGAAGCCGATTCCGCAGGCCAGTTCTATGCATATGCCGGTATATATGTTCCCTGACTTGGTCCTGAGGGCGGCTCCCACTGCTCCAGCGCTGAAGCCGTCGCCCAGCTCAAATGATCCCTGGATCTCTTCAGCTGCCCGGATGAGGTCCTGCACGGTCGGCACCTCCTCCATTTCAGTAATCCCCAAACTCCGCCCCTCCAGCCTGAAGGCACGGGGCAGGGTTTTTTTCGGGACTCCATCTTTCAAATCCTGCTCCCGAGCGCCGGTGCCCTGGGGTCCCCCTGTGAGGGTCGGTGTAGAGGGCGCACAGGGACCGGGCTTCGGCCGCGGGAGCTGCCCAACGTCGACAATCGCTCTTGCACTGGGCAGAGTAGTCGGGTGTCTGGTGGGAGCCTGCTGATCAGCTGCCACCTGACCCGGAACGGCCGGCCGCACTACCGGGTGTGCATTGGACAGGCTAGAATGGGGAGGAGGTGCTGGAGGTCTCATTCATCGGATGGCGGCGCATAGACGGGGGTGATTCCGTGCGCCCAGTTGACCTCATTCTCAAGAAGCGGAACGGGGGTGAGCTCTGCACGGCAGAGATCAGATCCCTGGTGTCCGGATACATCGCCGGGTCGGTCACCGACTATCAGATGGCGGCCTTTGCCATGGCCGTCTTCTTCCGGGGCATGACGCGCGAGGAGACGGCCGGCCTGACTCTGGCCATGGCGGAATCCGGCCAGATGTTGAATCTTTCGCGGGCAGTCGGCAGACCGG
>JAWOBW010000244.1:0-9937 GCA_046484105.1 Bacillota bacterium | reverse complement strand
GGAAGCAGCCTGTTCATCAGAGCACATGATGAGGGCCGGAGAGTAGTCTCTTTCAACGCTATAGCGATGGTCGTCCTGCAGCATCTCCCTCAGGGGCCTACAGATTCGTGCGGAGCGACCCATCGTCAAAGTCATGTAGTACAATTCAATCCCCCCCGAAATAGTCGCTCTGGGTCTGACTGGTGTCAGATCACAAGGTCACAACAGTGGCAGGACTCAGCGCAGCTTTGGGAAACCCGTCAGGAAGATCATTCGCAACACCTCTTTCGTGGCGACACACTCGAAGAGTATATGCCTTTTGCCCGGGCCTGTCGAGGCGAAAAGGGGGGTGCATTCCTCAATGACATCGAACTGTAAAGGACAGTGAATAGTGCCTTCCGCCGCGGAGGATATGAAAGACCTGCGGCGGATGATGAGGCGTTGCCCGAGCCCGTGTTATGTGCCAGGATTGGTGCGGATCATCAGTGAATGGTGAGATACATATGCGGCGTGCCGAGAGGGATGAGGAAGAGCGACAGATACCGCTGCGCAGGCGGACGGAGTTCTGGTACCCCCTGTTGATGTTCGGCCTGGGTCTCTGCCAGCAGGTGGTGGTGCAGTGGACGGTGTTCTTCTACTCACCGCCGGAGGGGGCATCCGCTCACCTGCTGGCCGGCCAGATCGGCCTGGCCATGGTGTCGGGGCGAATAGTCGACGCGGGGGCTGATCCGTTCGTGGCGTATTTCAGTGATCGGGCCACCTCCAGACTTGGACGCCGGCGCCCCTTCATATTCTAGGGCACACCACTGCTCATCGCGGCCTTCATTCTGCTGTGGCTGCCCCCGCGCGCAGGAGAGTCGGTCGCCAACCTGTGGTGGTCGGTGATCATGCTGGGGCTTCTCTTCCTCTCCTACAGCATAATAGCGGTGCCCTATCTGGCACTGCTTCCGGAGATAGCCCATGACGAGACTCAGCGAGTCCGCCTGTCGGTCTTGCAGGCAGTGTTCTACGGCGCCGGGGCCGGCCTGGGGTTTCTGGTCACCACTCTGCTCGCCCCGGTACTGACCATGGTCCAGCTATCCGCCCTGCTGGCACCGGTGGTCGCGGCGGCCATCCTCTGGTCGGCCTTTATGGCCCGGGAGAAACCGCGGCCGCCGGATCAGGGTTTTGCGCCCAGCTGGATGGCTGCCTGGCGTTCGGTGGTTTGTGATCCGGTCTTCACCCTCTGGATCACGGTGCAGGGACTCAACCGCGCCGCGCTCATCGTGGTGTTCATGCTGTTTTCCTACCTGCTCACGGTCATTCTGGGCATCACTGCCCTGTGGGACATCTCGATCGCGGCCCTGGCGATTGCCATCGGCGGCGCTGCAGTCAGCGGCCTGGTGGCCTACCGTGCCGTGCAGCAGCGAGGAGCCGATGACGTATATGGGACCAGCCTGGTCACCGCCGGGGTCGCCATAGCCGGCATTGTGGTGGTCGGCGTGTCGCCGCTGTCAGGATACCCGCAGGTGCAGGCGGCGGTCCTGTTCGCCCTGGCGGGTGGATCGCTGGGGATTATCCTCGTTCTTCCCAACGCCGTGATCGCCGACCTGGCCCGGCGTCGACGCGAGCAGCGGGGAGAACAGTGGGAGGCGCTGCTGTATGCGGTGCAGGGTGTGGTCATAAAGCTGTTCATCGCCGGGGGGTTGGGTGCCGTGGGGGTGCTGCTGCACAGCTTCGGTGGCCAATTCGAGACTCCTCTGGGGATTCGGCTCAGCATGATGGCGGCTGGCCTGCTGCTGCTGGCATCATACCCCCTCTACCGTCGGCATCTCTTGCTGAAGGTATCCGACCCCGCCCGGACTGATTCCCTGCCACCGGACTTTTGGGGGCAACGCCACCTGCGATGAGGCCGCATGGGGCTGCTGCCATGGTTCCAGGGGGGCGTTTCATTGTGAGGGCAGTCCGGCGACCCTGGCCGAGGTCGGCAAAGCCAGGTGACATCTACTGCACTGCGACGTAGTGCCTGGTCCTCCTGTTTCCCCGGGCCTGCAGCACTCCCATCTCGACCAGTTCTTTCAGATCCTTGCTGGCAGTGGCCCTGCTCACGTCGAAACGCTGGGCATATTCGCGACTGGTCCAGGTCTTGCCCCTGAGAGCCTCTGCCGCCGCGGTCGATCTTCTCCCGTACCCATCCAGAATGGGGATGGTCTGCGTCTGGTGAGGATGGTCGCCGGCCGGGTGAGAGGACCGATCCTCCCCGTGCGGGCGCTGGTGATAGGATTTGTGGGCGGCCGACAGCCATCGATAGGCATAGTCCTCGGCCATGCTCCGGGTTTCGGCAAACATCCAGGTGACGCGGTGAAACTGGATCTGCAAAGCGGCGACCAGATTGAGCAGCCATCCGCCGTGGACCTCCTCTATCTTCAGTAGGTCGGAGAGCCGCCCCTCGATCACCAGGGCGGAGAAGGGCAGGACCGTCAACTCCTGCAGGGTGAAGGTCAGGCGACCGCTGACCGCCGATGTGGCCAGGTCGTCGATTTTCTTTCGTTCGACCGCTGCCACCAGCTCATCCTGGGAGAATATGCCGTAGTCGCCGGCGGGAAGTTCCCTCTCGACTAATCTCACCTGGTGACCCGAGAACTTCCAGGCGTACCGCTCGCGAGTATCCACTGCCACGGTCAGGCTGCCCTGCAGTGCCCTCGCCTGGGGAACTCGTATACCCGGCCTGGCCTGCTGCATGCTCCTGGCCGAGCGCCAGAAGATCAGTGTGCGCCCGCTGCGGTTCTTCGTCCAGACGAACATGGAGCGCCTGAGCTGCCTGCGCTGGAGGATCAAATCGATGGCCCGGCCGCGACGGCGACAGAGGTTGACGTCGACCTCTTCCAGTACTTCTGCCTCGTCCGGCCATCCTGGAATCGGGTGACAATAGAGGTCTCTGTCCGACGGCCAGCGTGCACTGGTGGCCAGAAGGACGGGGTCCTCTCCGGCCACCGGCAGTGATATGAGGTAGGGAAGACTGCTGTCCTCGTTGGGATTCCTGGCGATCACAAAAACGTCGTCCGGAGGTGCGACGGCCATGTGTCCTCCTCAGCTCCTCTGCCCCAGTGTCCGCAGTATCCAACATGATTCTACACCAAGACTGCTCAGTCTTGAAACGGAAGGCTCGCCCTGGGATGACAGCGCATCGTCTTGCTGACTGCATGGCTGCCTCACCCCCTGGTGACCACTAAGGCAGGGGGTGATGCTTTGCGCAGCGAAGGCGGCGGCGAGATCTCGGTTCTGACTCTGGCGGGAGCGTACGTCGGCACAGTGGTGGGAGCAGGCTTTGCCTCGGGCCAGGAAGTCCTTCAGTTCTTCGGCTATTTCGGCTGGCGGGGCTACCTGGGGATCGGCCTGGCCACTGTCCTGTTCGCCTTCTTCGGTTACCTCATCCTCCGGTTGGGAAGGGAGATGGAGGCCCAATCTCACCGGGAGTTGATGCGCAGGGTGGGCGGTCCCCATCTGGGGGGCATCATCGACGGCATCGTCACGGTTTTTCTCTTCGGAGCGCTGACTGTCATGGCCGCGGGATCGGGGGCCATCTTTGCTGAGCAGTTCGGCCTTCCTTCGCTCCTGGGGGCGCTGATCATGTTGGGCGGCAGCCTGGGGACGGTCCTGTTGGGATTGCACGGGGTGATTACTGCCATCAGTCTCATTGCACCTGTGCTGCTGTTGGCCGTTGTGAGCATAGCGGTTGCATCGGTGTACGGTGATCCGGGGCAGTTCACCGTCAATTTCCTGCACTGGTCGGAGGTCGGGCGGACGCCAGTGCCCAGCTGGCCCGTGGCCGCAGTGCTTTACCTTTCATACAACCTGGTGCTTGCCGTTCCCGTCCTCGCCCCGATGGGCGTCGTCGCCCGTCCGGGATCCCTCAAAACGGGGGCTGTTCTCGGCGGTCTGGGGCTGGGAGTGGGGGTGGCGGCCATCAACAGTGCGGTACTCACCCGGGTTCCGGCTGCGGCCGAGTGGGAGGTTCCGATGTTGGTGGTCGCCGGAGGAATATCGCCCCTGGTCCGGGTCGCGTTCACGGCCGTTCTCTTCGCAGAAATCTACAGCACAGCCGTCGCCAGCCTCTACGGTTTCGTCGCCCGGTTGGGGCGGCAGAGTGCGGCCCTCTCTCCCACCTCACTGGCGGTGATAACCTCGGCGGCGGCCCTGGCGGCGGCGCAGCTGGGTTTTTCGGCCATAGTGAGCCTGCTGTTCCCAGCGGTGGGAGGCGCGGGGTTGCTCCTGGTTGGTGCCCTGGTCTGGGGAGCAGTGCGACCACTGGTCGGGAGGTTGCCCGTGACCGGGAGGGGCGCGACCCGGCTCCGATGATTCCCTCGGCGCATGGCAGCGAAATCTGATCCAGCAAGTTCCGCCTTTGCCCACACGTCTTTGATCTACCTTGCAGGATATTGCTGTTTGCTCTCTCTCATCAATCCCGACGTCAGGGGATACAGGGTACTGATCGTTGTCTGCCAGGACTCTCGAATCTATGAGGCCAATCCGCACGTGCCCGAACACAACCGGCTGCTCGACTGCGGGGCGGCGACGCAGAATATCTGCCTGATGGCTCATGCCCTCGGATTAGGGGCGTGCTGGGCGACATTCCGTGAGCCCCAGACCAGGAAAGTGAGAGAATACTTCGAAGTACCCGATTATGTGGATATTGTCACCTGCGTGGCCCTGGGCTGGCCGGCCGAAGAGGTGGCTGCTCCGGCGAGGATCAACTGGAAGAGGCAGTCCTGCATTCCCTGGAGACATGACGACGGATGCGGGGAGATCCGCCCCGGGACCGGCCGCGCACAAATGAGCAGATCCCACGAGCGGAAAGGAGACAGACAATGGGTGCAGACATGCTGAAGACAGTGGAGTGCCACCTCGACCGGGAGTTCTTCATTGACGTGTTGAAGGAACTGATCGAGGTGCCCACGGAGGTTCCCCTGGGACCGGACACTCTCATTGATCCCGATCATCCCAAGCTGGTTCACTACGTCCAGAACGTCCTCCGTCCCATCATGGAGGACGCGGGCATCTACGACATCATGGAAATGCCCCTGAACCAGATTGTGGTCAGGCTGGGATCGGGTGAGAGGGACGACTGCCTGCTGATTCAGGCCTACACCCCCACACAGCACCAGAACCTGATGAAGGATCCCTTTGTCCCGAGAATCGCCCATGCGCCGGAGCATGGGTATGACGAGCCGTGCATTTTCGGTCAGGGAGTCAGTCAGAACAAGCTCCACCAGGCGGCCATGATCACGGTCCTGAAGGCCATAATTGACTCTGGCGAGAAGCTGAGGGGAACCCTGTATTTTGCCATCAACAACGAGGGCAGAAGCAGTCATCAGTGTTCCGAGGCCATCATCCCGCGCCTGGATCCGAAGCCGAAGTACGGCCTGGTGCTGCTAGGCGGCCTGGACATCTCGGTGGCGAACCGCGGACGGGTGGATGTCTACGTCCACGTCCGGGGCAAGGCGACGCATTCAAGTTCACCCTGGAACGGGCTCAGTGCGATAGACGGTGCCAACGAGGTGATCAACCGGATACGAACGATGAACTTCACCAAGACTCATCCCAGGTTGGGTGGGCAGCACGCTGTCGTCTACCAGGTGGTGTATTCCCCGCTGGCTCCCCACACGCTCCCCGACTATGCTAAGATCACGGTTGACCGCCGACTGCTTCCCGGAGATGACATTGACGAGGTAGTGGAGGAGGTTCGCGCGGCAGTCGGCGACATGTCACCTTTCGACGTCGAGATCGAACGCGGAGTGCACATGCTGCCGGCCGAGGTCGACCCCGACTCTCCGATCGTCCAGAACATCATCCGGTCCCAGAAGCGGGTGCGCGGCGAGGAGCCGGAGCTGAAATACCGGCCCGGCGCCTTCGACGCGGGCGGCCCGTGCGCGATGGGCGTACCCACCGTCCAGTGGGGAGCCGGAGGCGGTGACGGACTGCTGGGTGACGACTTCGTGCCGCTGCGAGACGCCTGGGATGAGGTTGAGATCCTGACCGACATGATCGTCAACTGGCTCGGTTAAACTCCGCGGGGCCGGGCTGCAGGCCCACGTGCGGTCCTCGCCCGGACCCGCTTTCACTCGCACTGCCCAGAAGTCCGAAGGGAGTCAATGCAAATGCGGAGGGGAATTCGCGCAGGATATGTCATTGCCCACGATGGAGACCGGCACACTTTGCTCGAAGACGGAACCATCGTCCTGCAGGACGGGATCATCACCCACGTCGGGGGAGACTACGCCGGAGAGGTGGACGAGAGGCTTCACTGGCAGAACATGCTGGTGTTGCCCGGGTTCGTGAACCTGCACATGCATCCCATTTCCACTCCGGCTCTCCGCAGCATGAGGGAGGAACGACGAGGTCCTGTGCAGTATGCCGGTCTCGCGTTTACGCTGGCGATGTATGATGAGATCACGCGGGAAGAGGAGGACGTCATTTCCAGGTATGCGGTCTGGGAGCTACTGAGGAAGGGCAGCACCACCGTGATCATGATGAGCCTTTCCTTTCCCGAGGTGCTGGCCAGGACGGTCGAGCAAAGCGGCCTTCGCGCGTACATAGTGCCGGGATATCGCGAAGCGTCCTGGCATCGCGATGAATCCGGGCAGCGCCGGTACGACTGGGATCATGCCCGGGGAGAGCAGACTGCACGAGACCCTGGAGTTCATGGATCAGTACGACGGCGAGGCGGAGGGCAGATTGCGGGTGATGCTGGGCCCGGAGCAGATAGACACCTGTTCACTGCAGCTGCTGCAGCGATCGGCCGGGTTGGCGGATGAACTGGATGTTGGAGTCACCATCCACGCGGCCCAGGATCCGGCGGAGTATCATCACATCAGGGAAACTCACGGAATCACACCCATTGAGCTGCTGCATCAGACCGGTCTGCTGAGTGAGCGGCTCATAATCGCCCACGGCATCTACCTCTCCCATCACTCATTCACGCAGGACGATTCGGACCGAGACCTGCAGCTGCTGGCGGCCTCCGGTGCCACCATCGCGCACTGTCCGTGGATCCGGGCCATGAACGGGGAGGTCTTTGAGTCTTTGCCTCGGTACGAGGAGGCGGGGGTGAGAGTGGGATTGGGAACAGACTGCGCCCCGCAGGACATGATCGCGGAGATGAGGCTGGCGCTTACCATGGCCAGGACGGCGGAGAGGGGCCGGGAGGCATACGACGCGTCCCGCATACTGGATGCGGCCACGGTCAGGGGGGCGGAGGCTCTGCGCCGGTCCGACATCGGAAGGATTGCGCCGGGATGTGCCGCGGATCTGGTGTCCGTCAGGTTGGATGAGCTCGACCTTTTGCCCCGGTATGATCCGCTGCTGACCCTTGTGTATTCGGCAACGGGCAGTGATGTTGACACTGTCTTGGTCGGCGGTGAGACTGTGGTCAGCGAGGGACGCGTGCTGGGAATCGACGAGGAGCTGCTGGCAGGTCAGATGCAGGAGGTTTGCGATGGACTTTGGAACCGGGTGCCGGGCAGGGCCGGCGGAATTCCGCTGGAACAGCTGGCGCCTCTGAGTCTTCCCCGCCACGGTGAGTAGAGAAAGGGCGCACTGAGGTGAAATCTGGCTGCGGTGCCGGGAGGGACTGCAGCTGACCAGGGTGCTTAAATGCGGGCCCCGATCGCGGAGGGAATGCCGGGCTGGAGTACGAGAGGTCTCCGGCCGGATAGACTTCCGCCTGATCGGGGCCTCTTCTGGTTGAAGATATGCCTCGTAGCCCCATGGCCGATTCGCCGGCTGAGGGGGCTCTTCTGAGAGTTGCTCCGCGAACGCCGCGACGACCCGGTTTCGGCAATCTCGCCAAAACTGAGGCAGAATTTCAGAAGGAGAACGGAGAGCAATGTATAATGTATACGGTATGGTGAAGATGCGGCAGGGCAGATTACCTACTCTCACCGCTGAAAGGTGGCGTGTCATGCAAGCTGGCGACTACGATGCCCTCATCCTCAAGAACGAGGTAATACCACTGTCTGACGGCTGCAAGACTGCGGCGGACATCTATCTCCCCCGAGACGGCGGGCGGCTTCTCACGAATTCCTCACCGGTGATTCTGGAACGAACTCCCTACGACAAGAACAACCCGGAGCTGGCGGAGACAGCCCTGTTCTTTGCCCGTCACGGGTACGGCGTGGTGCTGCAGGATGTTCGCGGAAGATTCGGCTCCGAGGGCAGCTCTGGTACAAGGCGACAGGTGAAGGCCAGGATGGGTATGACACGGTGGAGTGGATAAGCCGGCAGCCCTGGTGCGACGGAAAGGTCAACACCATGGGCCTGTCTTACTCGACCTGCACCCAGGCGTCCATGGCCAGCCTCGCGCCGCCGAATCTCGGGGCGCAGTTTCTGAGCCAGGGAATAGGCAGCTACTACCGGGCCGCCGCCCGGCGCGGGGGTGCCCTGGAACTGAGGCAGGTGGTTTATCTGATGAGGCAGGCGGGCTCCAGCCCTCAGGCGCGGGCGGAGCCGACGATCAGGCGGGCGCTCGAGCAGATCGACACGCGCGGGTGGTTGCTCAACTACCCGGTTCGCAGGGGGGCCAGCCCGCTGAAGTTCGTGCCCAGCTATGAGCAATACCTGCTGGATCTGCAGTCCCACGGAGAGTTTGATGAATGGTGGAAGACTCCGGGTCACAGTCCGATTCTGTACACTGATGACTACCCGGATGTGCCGTTGTTTTACCTCGGAAGCTGGTTCGATCACCACGTACTCATGCAGACGAAGATGTACAATCAGCTCGTGGATCGAAAGAAGCAACCCCTCAGGCTCATGATCGGTCCGTGGCTTCACGGGGTGGTGGCGCTGGGCATGACGGGCATCGGGGAGGTCGAGTTTGGACCGGAGGCCGAGTTCAACTACGATGAATTCCGCCTGAGGTGGTATGATGCCGTGGTCAGGGGGAAGGACACCGGGATTCTCAGCGGTCCACCCATCCGCTACTTCATGATGGGCACGGGGGACGGACACCTGACTGCCGACGGCCGAATCTTCCACGGTGGCCACTGGGAAACGGCGAGGCAGTGGCCGCCCGGGGATGTCGAGATGGTCTCCTTCTACCTGCGAGGTTCGGGTGAGCTGAGCAGCGCGGCGCCACAGGAACCCGGTGAGGCCACCACGTACCTGTACGATCCCGGCGATCCCGTCCCGAGCATCGGCGGCAACTTCGGGCCCAATGATCGGGTGGTGCCGGGCGGGATATTCGATCAGCGGGGAAGGCCGGAGCTGGTCTTCGCCTGTAAAGATACCCTGCCGCTGGCCAATCGCCGGGACGTCCTCACTTTTGAGACTGCTCCGCTCGAGCGGGATACGCCGGTGGTGGGCCCGGTGACAGTCGAGCTGTTCATAAGCTCGGACTGCCCGGACACAGACTTCACCGCCAAGTTGATCGATGTCTATCCGCCGAGCCGGGAACACCCCGGGGGCCTGGCCCTCAATCTGTGTGACGACATACTGCGAGCCAGGTATCACGACACCTTCGAAGAGGCGAACTTCCTGGAGGAGGGGAAGGTATATCGGCTGACGATCGAGATGCCGCCCACTGCGAATCTCTTCAAGCGAGGGCACCGGATACGGCTGGATATATCCAGCAGCAATTTCCCACGGTTTGACCCGAATCCGAACACTGGCGAACCGCAGGGCCGGGCGCGCGCGCGGCGCAGGGCGCTCAATACGATTCACCACAGCAGCCGTCACCCGTCGAGAGTCACGCTGCCTCTGCTCAGGTGATGGCGGTTCCTTCTTGCTGCCGGATTCTCGGCGGCGCAGGGCGCAGCTGGTAGATTTCGTCGGCGGGCAGGAGAATCGCGATTGGTGGCGAAAGTGTAGAGATATAGCGTATACACCATACACTATGCCGTATGCTGAGACGGTGGCTTGGAGACGGTAGGCGGAAGTCAGTGGGCTCTATGAGGCTGGGAGTATTAGCGGGTTGATCATCAGA
>JAWOBW010000169.1:0-8819 GCA_046484105.1 Bacillota bacterium | reverse complement strand
CGGAGGGGCGGGTGCGTCACACCTTCCCCGACCTGTCTCCCGGCAGGTGCGCAGTGCGGGTGGAGGCCGAGGGCTACCACAGTAGCTCGCGCACGGTGGACATCGAGCCGGGAGGGCACGTCCGCTTCGACGGGATCGTCCTGCAGGCGGAGGGGGAAATGTTCACCGCCGAGGAGGTGGCGGAGAGGGCCCTGCCCGCCACCGTCACGGTGATTGACGGGGGAGGGTCACTTGGAAGTGGGTTTCACATCGGCGACGAGATGGTGGTGACCAACTACCACGTCATCGAGGGCGGGGTCGGGTTGAGCGTGAGGGCGCACGACGGGGAGCAGTACCCGGTGGGCGGCGTTGCGGCCGCCGATGTCGATTGTGACCTGGCAGTGCTGGTAGTCCCCGGGCTGGAGATTCCCCACCTGGAACTGAGTGACGATGGGCAGGTTCGGGCGGGGCAGACGGTGGTGGCGGTGGGCAGTCCCCTCGGCCTGGCCGGAACCGTCTCTGCCGGGATCGTGAGCGCGCCGTCGCGAGAGATTCTCGGCCAATCTTTCATCCAGACCACCGCACCCATCAGTCCGGGGAGCAGCGGCAGTCCGCTGCTGGACCTGTACGGGCGGGTGGTGGGGGTGATCACCATGGCGGCGGTGGACCCGGCGGTGCAGACTATCAACTTCGCCATTCCCTCCTCCCGGGTGATTGAGCTGGTGGAGGGAGCGGGAGCGGCAGAGGATCTGCCGGGTGCGGAAGACAGCAGTGCAGAGGTGCTGTCCGTCGGGGAGCTGGATGCCTGGCTGGCCGAGGTGACGGGGGACACTCTGTTCGAATTCTCCCTGGTGACTGCTGTGGAGGATGGGGATGCGGTTTTCTTCTACCTGTGGGTGCGGGCCGGCGATGACTGCCAGCAGCTTCTCGGGATCACTGCCACTGAAGAGGGCACATCCACCGTTGAGCAGCTGCTGCGGGAGATCGCCGGGTTCATCTTCGCCAACACCCAGCGGCCCACTGCCGGAACGATCGTCTGTTGGGACCGCTGGAGATACTATCCCCAGGTGCTGGCGGATGCCGGCTGGGAGGTGTATGGGGAGCCGGGAGACTGGATATCGAGCCGCTCCCTGGTGTGGGTCTACCTGTGGGAGGCGGATGATTGCCTGGTTGAGTGGTGGCCCGATTGATGTGAGGAGATCTCAGTGAGTGATTTTCCAGTTGACCTCGACCTGGACGGAAGTGCGGTCGCCTGCGCGGGCCGCCGCGGCAATCAGGATGAGTCGATGAGTCCCAGTCTCCGTTACCCGTATGCGTCCCATCTCGTCTCGGTGCTCCGGCATGTGGCCCCAGAACAGCTTTCGTCCGTCGGGTGTCTGCAGCTGCAGACACCCCCGGGCGCCTGGTTCGAGATGGAGACGGAGCAGCAGGACCTGCCCCCTGTCGAGCTGCTCCTCGAAGACCGCGAATTCTCGCGCCTGTTCCGCTGCGGTGAAGCTGGCCGCGCGCCAGTAGTCTTCCCCTCCCACCGCCGCGAAGATGATTATCCCGGCTACCACCAGCACCGCCAGGTGATTCTGATACCTCACGTCGCCATCACCGCTTTCCCGGGGTCGGCAGTATAGGGTGCCGAAAGAGTGGTGCATTATTCACCGCGATCCCGCCTCGAGGAGAGCCACCGCCGGCCCGCGGGCCCGCTGACTGGCCGGGCTTGACGGAGGACGGACGGAGGTGCGATGGTGAGATTTAGACAATGGGAGCAAAACGGGAAGGGAGCGGGGGTTATGTCTCAGCGGCCGGAGATCATTTCGCTTCTTGGCACTGCACACTATGACAGACCCGCCACGGGCGAGGAGCTGAGTCGTCTGGAGCGCGACCTGGCGGAGGCCCTGACCGCCCTGGGCGAAGAGCCGGACAGGGTCGAGTCTCACGTGATGTATGGCAGACGCCTGGCCTATCTGTGGCGCTACTGTGAGGCCATCGCGGTGTTCTCGGACGCACTGGATCGCTTCGGCGACGACGCGAGCCTGTACAGGCATCGGGGTCACAGGTACATATCCGTCCGCCGTTTCGGACCTGCGGTCAGAGACCTGGGTCGGGCTTTCGAACTCGAGCCGGAGGATTTCGACATATGCTATCATCTGGGCCTGGCGCGGTGGTTCCTGGGCGACTGGGCCGGTGCGCGAGAGGTGTACCGGGGTTTTCTTCCCAGGTGCGAGGACGCCGAACAGCAGGTGGCGATGGGCTACTGGCTGTACATGACACTCCGGCGCCTGGACCAGGATGCAGAGGCCAAGGCAGTGCTCGACGAGCTCGGGACTCCGGAGGGTGTCAGCGAGAGTGCCAGTTACCTGGACCTGCTCCGCCTGTTCCGGGGCGATCTGATCGAGTCCGACATCCTGAAGTCGGCGAGGGAGAACCCCCTGGCGGCCAGTACACTGGGCTTCGGCCTGGGCTGCCGGTACCTGTTCGAGGGCTGTCCGGACGAGGCCTCAGAGTGCTTCCTCACGGTCACGCGGGGCTCGCACTGGCCTGCCTTCGGCTTCATAGGTGCGGAGGTTGAGTTGGCGCGCCTGCGCGGGATGCTGGCGCCGTGATGTCCCGGTACTCAACCGGATTCGGGCACATGTGCAGGGGCGCCGATGGATATGATGGTTGATTGGAATTCGCGACAGTTGTGAACAGTTGATCGCAGGCTAGCGAAGGGAGAGACGGATGCGAAAGGCAGACGAAGACCTGAAGGTATGTGAAAGGGCGACCCCCGGACCGTGGCCGGTGGTGCTGAGCTCCACCGTGCAGGGACGGGCCGGCATCGAGGGAGAGGTTCTCGACGCGGAGGCCGATTCCGAGAGCCTCATGAGAGAGGAAGATGCACAGTTCGTCTCCGTGGCCCGGGAGGCGCTGCCCTGGTGGATCAGGCGCGCCCAGGAGCTAGAGGAGGAGAACGAGGAGATGAGGGAACGCATCAGCAGGCTGACGCTGGAGACGGAGTGAGGCAGCCGGGTCGGCTGCAGGCCCGGGTCTTAAGCTGATGACGACAGAGGTGGGGCGCATTCCGGCCGGCACCGCATGGGGTGCCGGCCATCGTACATCCTGACCCGCGGACCATGTCGTGCGCCCGCAGCTCTGTACTGCCGCCTCGGTGACATCATCTGCTTCCCGGGCCCGGCATCTCACCGTCCTCTCGCGTCCCCGGCTTCGTCAGCCCCCGCCCGTCCAGCTGCAGGTAGTCGACACCGGCGCACGGAATGCACAATCTGGCCCCGCCGCCGGTGATCGCCCTGGGCGTCACAACTTCCTCCCCGCACCGCTCGCAGATGACGGTGTCGTGTATGGGGGCGTAGTCCGGGAGTCGCACGGTGACGTTCCGCTGGACCTCGAACAGCTCTGACGTGGGCAGTTCTATCAGTTTAAAGGCCAATCTGCTCCAGACTCGCTGCAGTTGTCGCTCGGCTTTCGGGGTGCCGTCCCTGCGGGCGATGACCTGCTCGAAAAGGCGGGTGGCCTCGGGCGACGAGTGCTCCCGTATGAGGTTCTGCGGCCGTTTCAGGTGCAATCTGAGCGCGGGACCGCCGCGAACGGCCAGGGTGAAGGCGGTCTTGCCGTAGTCGCGGTAAACGAGAGCATTGTTGCCGAAGGTGCAACCGGTCGCGTATTGGATCCCGTCGCTGAAACAGTTGTTGGTCTCGACGATTGCGATGACATCCTCTGTACCCGAGGTGACCAGGCCCAGCTCAGTCACGGCTAAGGCGCCGGCGCGCACTCCAAGGGCCATGAAGGGACAGAAGTGTCCGTGCAATTCGCCGGCCCCGAGTAGCAGCGATTCCCAGTCCTCTTCCGCTATCCATTGATTTATCTTCTGTCTGGGATTCGTGTGGAGTCTCTCTCTGCTTTCGGACTCCTCCGGATGATCCATCGAGGGGACGTGAGGCTTGATGTCCAGAACCGGCGTCCCGTCGAGGGCGTCCAGTCCCCTCACTGTGAGTTGGAGTCCCTCCCTGGCCAGCAGCTGGACGACGGTGGTGCCGATGGGACTCGGTCGATGCGGGCTGCGGGAGGCGAACACCCCCAGGACGTGTCCGTGACGCCTCGGGCCCTTCAGGGTGTAGCTGCCCGCCCGGTCAAAGGCGAAGATCACCTGGATGTAGCGGTTCTCCTCGAGCCGGTACAGGCCTTCGGCGTATTCAGGCCTGATGTGGATTGCGCTTTGACATTTGCGCATTTTCTCGTGATCAGTCGGCTGTTTGAACCGGTTTCGCACCACTCCGATTTCTTTCAGCTGGATCAAGGTTTTCACTCCCTGCCGGGGGCTTGTGTGGAATCGGTGCAGGTATCGTTGGCAGCTGCGGGAGACTGCTGGCAGCGCCGGGGGATCTGCTCTCATCGGCCGGTCCGCAGCCGGGCCTGCCAGGTTCGGCGAAGGGAGTATCCCTGCCACGGGCGATATCGGAATCGCCAACTCTGGAAATGATGTCTCGAGCCACTGCCGCTCCTCCCACCGGGTGCTACGATCTGTCGCGGACGTGTTACTGCTATTCGCCCCGTCCGATGCCGATTCCTCCTACCGACCGTGCGGGATTGTGCCGGGATGACCACCGCAGAGACGGGTGTTCGCTGTCTCAATGGCAGGAGGCGTTCCGCGGTCTTCAGTGGCACTGCGCCCTGGGTGCGGGTTTGGTGGGTGGCAGAATGACGGGCGCCGCCGGGAACATCTCCACGGGGGGTGGCTCAGACATAGGTGACCCGCCGCTGACCACGGATCGGGGTCAGGCGGCGGGCTTGCTGACTGAGCGCGAATGGACAACCTGTCACGAGTCCGCGGGCTCCGGTTCGCTCTCAATTACCTGGGTCTCGGCGAACTTGTCGCCGATGCGCCGGCCCGAGGAATCAGTCAGGACGAGTACTGCCTCTATTATCCCGATCACGAGGGCCACCAGGCCGCCGATTATCGTGCCGATTATGGGGATGATGGCGATTATGCTGCCGATGGCCAGTGGGATGTTGCGCTTGATTGACAGCGACCAGTCGATCGTTCCCTCCTCGCCCAGTGCACTCACCTCGAGGCTCATGAGTTTCTTGCCGATACTTCGGTTCCTGAACTCCTCGTTCTGAGTCAACTCATAGATCAGGGCGTCCTTGGTCAGGATGTATGCTGAGCCTATGATGGGTCCGATGACGGGAATCATTGAGGGGACTGCGCCGATCAATCCGTCAATGAGGGCCGCGATGAATCTCTTCAGAAGATCAGCTTTGGGCATCAGTCAGCACCTCCTTTCAGTTGTGCCCGCGGCACTGCTCGGTCGCCATGCGCTGTTGGCCGTGACCGTCCTCGCTCTCTGGCCCCCCGTCTCTCGCATTATCCGGCACTTGGCCAACATGGCTGACGACTGTCCGGGCCAGCAGCCGGGGCGCGGTATGAATGGTCCTCTCGCTCACTCTGAGCGCCGCGGGCCTTGTTCCCGGGTTTGCGGGGGCAGTCTCAGTTTGCGATCAAACTGCGCCTTCCCAGGCAGCCCATCGAGGGTGCGGCAGCAGCACAATCCCAGTGCAGTGAAACGGGCATCAGGTGAATTCGGTTAGCTCTACTATTTAAGAATTCTGGCTCTGGGTGCCATTTCCTGCCGAGTGAGGCCAATCGCCGGGGATTCCCTCCGCTGTCCGGGGGCAATCCAAGTGTGCCTCCCGGTGAGAGATCGGGGTTCCTGAGCGCGAATAGCAGTGTATAATGCCATGCGCCAGCTGAAGTCCGGCCCGTCTGGGAAGGAACTCGACCGAAAGCATAGAATTGAACACTGGGTGACACAGGTTTCAGCGCCGGTTGAGAGGACCCGCGCTGCACACTCCACTGGAGAGGTGATTCTCATGATGGAAAAGCCCATCGCAGTTCTGGGAGGCGGCAATGGAGCCCAGTGCATGGCGGCGGATCTGTCGCTGCACGGGTACAATGTCAGGCTCTATGAGCATCCCAGCTTTGCCGAGGACCCGAACATCAGAAAGGTCCTCTGCGACGGTGAGATCACTCTGCGGGGGATCAAGAAGGAGGGCACCGCCAGGCTCTCCGCGGCCACCACTGATGTGGCATCCGCTATCTCTGGGGTCGACCTCATCAATGTGGTCATCCCCGCCCCCGGCCACGAGCTCTTCTTCACAGAGTTGATCCCCCACCTCAGAGACGGCCAGACTGTCATAGTGTGGGCCGGCGACTTCGGCTCCCTGCGCCTGGCGAAGCGGGTGGCAGATGAGCGTCCGGGACTGAAGATAATGATAGCCGAGACGCACACCATACCCTATGGAACCCGCATCAGTGAACCCGGGGTGGTGGAGCTGTTGCTGACGGCCCCCCGGGTGGGTATTGCCGCCCTGCCCGCGTCTGGGACCGCCCGGCTGCTCGAGGGCCTGCGGGAAATGTATCCGGAGCTGACTCCGATGCAGAATGTGATCGCCGCCGGCATTGCCAATCCCAACCCGATCTGCCACCCGCCCGGATCCATCCTGAACACGGGCAGGATTCAGTATTCGGGCGGAGATTTCCGCATGTACGGCGAGGGCATAACCGAGGCCGTGGCGCGCGTGATCAGGGCCGTATTCGAGGAGACCACTGCCCTGGCGGATGCCCTGGGTGTGGAGGTCTTCCAGTACGAGGACCGCGCCTTCCGCACCAACACCAGCATCATGGGCGTCTCTTTCCAGGCTCCGTTTGACACCAACGGCATAATCGGGGCGATAGTCGGGCCCAAGAGTATATATGACCGTTACATAACCGAGGATCTGCCCTTCGGGCTGGTGCCGATGTCACAGTTGGGCGACCTGTTGGGAGTGCCCACCCCTCTGATTGACTCCTTCGTCAACCTGGGCTCAGAGATCTGCGGCGAGAATTACTGGGAGACGGGCCGGACTCTGGAGACACTGGGTCTCGATCAGCTAGGACCAGATGAGATAATCAGCTCAGTTGAACAGTAGCGACGCCGGCGAGGTTCAACTGAACCCAGCGCAGTTGATCACCGTGCGCTCGGAACAATACGGAGATGATCACTGCCCGGCGATGCAGCACTGAACTGTCACCCGAACCGACCAGTGGGGGGGTATTGCTGCTGTGAGGGTGAACCCGGCCTCAGACCGGCGAATCTGCATTGCCGGGCCGAGAGAATCCGACGGCCGCTTGCGGGAGGCAGGGGCCTGATCGGCCGCCCTGCCATGGCAGCCAATCGAGAGGACGGACAGTCGCGAAGGGTCAGCGGCTCACTCCGAAAGGTGGTGCTTTCGCTTGTTTGATGCAGTGATAAGAAACGTCAGGATCGTTGACGGATCGGGCAATCCCTGGTTCACTGGATCAGTGGGAATCGCCGACGGGCGAATATCCGGCGTGTGGAGGGCTCCAGTTGCGGAAGTAGAGGCGGACGAGGTCATCGAGGGGTCGGGGTTGGTCCTGTGCCCAGGGGTGATCGATGTTCACGGGCACACTGATTTCAGTATCATGAGCCACCCCGGAGCCCGTAACCTGGTTTCACAGGGGATCACCACGCAGGCGGTGGGACAGTGTGGCTTCTCCATGTATGCCTTCTCCGATGAATATGCGTCGGAGGTCAGAAGGACCATCAAGTCGGTGACATCTGGAGCGCTCCTGGAAGATGCAGCGGTGGACTGGCGCACTCTGGATCAGTGGAGGGAACGGGTCGAGGACAGGGGGATCTCCCTCAACCTGGTCCCCTATGTGGGCCACAACACCCTGCGGTGTAGTGCAATGGGCGATGACGGGGACCGAAGGGTGGATCCGACGCCGCAGGAAATGCAGAAGATGAAGGATCTTCTGCGCGGGGGGTTGGAGGAGGGTGCCTTCGGCCTTTCCACCGGCCTTCGCTATCCCCACGGCAGAAATGCGCACACCGACGAGGTGGTGCAGCTGTGTGAGATAGCGGCCAGCTACGGAGGCGTTCACATATCACACATGCGCAGTGAGGAGGAATACCTGCTTCCCGCAGTGCAGGAGCTGATTCAGATCAGCGAGAGGACGAGTGTGCCCGGCTGCGCCACTCACCACAAGGCCATGTTCTTTGAGAACTGGGGCAGTCCGGCCGAGTCTCTGCGAATGCTGAAGGAGGCGCGGGAACGAGGGACAGACGTTCTCTGCGATCTGTATCCGTGGACCTATGCCCGTGAGGTCAACCTGGGCACGTGGTTCGGGGGACACCTGCTGGGCGGCGGTCAGCGCACTGCTCACGACCGCGAGGCACTGCTGCGTGCCCTCGGGGACGACGAGCACTGGCGCGACATCAAGGAAGGGCTCATTCAGCAGCATGACCAGCTGAGGCAGGAGAACCTAAGGCGCCAGAGAGTGCTGTGGAGGCGGGGGGTTTATGTTCCGGCCATCTGGGATCCGGCCAGCTTTGACTGTGTGATGAGCTCTCCGGGCCATCCGGAGCTGTTTGGAAGCAACTTCTCTGAGATCGCCCGCATCCTCAATGTGGATGATCACTGGGAGGCCATGAGACGTCTGTACCTGGAGGATGAGGGGCGGACTCTGGTGGCAGCCGGCCCCATTAGCGAGCATGATGTGCGCAGGATCCTCTCTCATCCCCTGTCAATGGTCGGAACCGATTCCACTGGAACTGACATAAACCCCGACCTCGACGATCCGCAGGGCGGTGCGCATCCCCGCTCCTGGGGCACCTACCCCAGGGTGCTGGGAGAGTATGTGCGCGAGCAGGGCGTTCTGTCGCTTGAGGAGGCGGTGCGCAAGATGACCTCGCTTCCGGCTTCCTTCCTGAATTTACAGAGGCGGGGAATGATCAGGGAGGGCTTCTGGGCAGATCTTCTGCTGTTCGATCCCGACAGCATCGCCA
>JAWOBW010000136.1:0-5661 GCA_046484105.1 Bacillota bacterium | reverse complement strand
TCGGGGTGCTGGATTTCTGCCCCGGGAACCTGGGTGTGGATCTGCCAGAGGTGAGGACCGTCACCGCCGGGGACTACAGTCACGACGGCCCCGCCTGGTCACCGGACGGCAAGTGGATCGCGGTGAGCGCCTGCCGGGAAAAGGATCCCGACATGCAGCGCTTCAGCGACATCTGGGTCTTTCCCGTCGAGGGGGGAGACCCGGTGAAGATCACCCGCAGCTGGGGGCCGGCCCATGCGCCCAGCTGGTCTCCCGACGGAGAGACCATTGCGTATCTGGGCAACCGGCGCGAGGTGTATGGATTCTACACCAACACCAGGCTGTGGCTGGCGGAGGTGGGGGACCTGTCCGGAGAGGAGTTCGAGCTGGTCGACCTGACCAAGGGCACCGACGTGTCCTTCGGCGACGTCTCCATCACCGACATGCGCTTCGCCGGACCGCCCCCGAGGCTGACCTGGAGCGAGGACGGGGCATTCATCTATCATCTCACCAGCGAGCGGGGCACCACCCAGGTGGTGCGCGTTGACGCCAGCAGCGGTTCGGCCTCCCTGGTCACGACCGGCGACCGGGTGGTGTTCAATGCCGATCTCCGCCCGGACCTGGGACGGGCCGCCCTGGCCGTGGCCGATGCGAAGAATCCGAGCCAGCTCCACCTGCTGGACCTGGGTGCGAGTGGCGACCTCGAGGCGGGACAGTTCACCGATTCGGTCCTGGACGCAGGCCTTCAGAGTGCGGCGGAGCGGGTCATCGTGCGCACAAACGAGGAGCTGCTGTCTGAAGGGGAGGTTCCGGTGGCTGAGCGCTTCACCGTTCGCGCCGCCGAGGATGCCCCCGACGTCGATTGCTGGATCCTCATGCCGGAGTCACAGGAGGAGCGGATTCCGGCCGTGCTTCAGATTCACGGTGGACCGACGGCCATGTATGCCGGGACCTTTTTCTTCGAGTTCCAGCTGCTGGCCGCCGCCGGGTACACGGTGGTTTTCACCAACCCGCGGGGCAGCTCGGGGTACGGCGAGGACTTCCGCGGCGCGATCAAGGATGGATGGGGCGATCCCGACTACGCCGACATCATGGCCGGGATCGACGGCGCCCTGGAGCGCCACCCGGAGATCGACCCCGGGCGCCTGGGTGTGGCGGGGGGTAGCTACGGCGGCTACATGACCAACTGGGTGATCGGTCACACCGACCGCTTCGCCGCGGCCGTCACCATGCGCTGCGTGTCTGATCTGTACAGCTTCTGGGGCGCCAGCGACATCGGCTACCTGTGGGATGAGCTGTATGAGGGGCATCCCTGGGAGACCACCGAGATCTACCGGCAGCAGTCACCCATCACCTACATGGGTGACGTGAAGACCCCGACCCTGGTCATCCACAGCGAGGAGGATCACCGCTGCCCGATAAACCAGGGCGAGCAGGTCTTCACCACCCTCAAGAAGCAGGGGGTTGAGACCGAGTTCATTCGCTATCCGGGAGAGAGTCACGGTCTGTCCCGGGGCGGCCGCCCCTGGCACCGCATTCACCGCCTGGAACGGATAGTGGAGTGGTACGACCGGTACATGTGACCGCAGATTGGGAGCCGGCGGACCGCGACGGGGAATGAGAGAACTCCTTCGCATCGGGCGGTCCGCCGGCGCATTCCCGGCCGGGACCTGACGCCTCAAAGTGGACTGCCGACGGCACGAATCATCCCCGGAAAGGAATGATTGATCCGTGAGCATCTTCGACCGGCACCGAGATGAGAAGCTCAGGGAGAATGCGCCTCTGGCCGACCGGATGCGCCCGCGGTCCCTGGACGAGGTGGTGGGGCAGGAGCACATCATCGGCGAGGGCAAACTGCTCCGCCGGGCCATCGAGGCCGACCGGCTCACCTCGCTGATCCTGTATGGTCCTCCGGGGTCGGGTAAGAGCACCATTGCGGCGGTGGTGGCCCGGGGCACTGAATCTCACTTCGTCAGGCTCAATGCGGTCATGTCCGGGGTGGCGGACATCCGCAGGGTGGTCAAGGAGGCCGAGGATCGCCTGGGGGCGTACGGGGAGAGGACCATCCTCTTCATCGACGAGGTGCACAGGTTCAACAAGGCGCAGCAGGACGCCCTGCTTCCCTTTGTGGAGAACGGGGTCGTCATCTTCATCGGCGCGACCACGCAGAATCCCCACTTCGAGGTCATCCCGCCCCTGGTGTCCCGCTCGCGGATATTCGAGCTGAGTCCCCTGTCGGAGGACGACCTGAGGGAGATATCTCGCCGCGCGCTGGAGGATGAGGAGCGGGGACTGGGGGCCATGAACCTGGCAGTGGAGGAGCGGGCCCTGAATCACATAGTGCGAGTTGCCGCCGGAGATGCCCGTTCGGTGCTGAACGCTCTCGAACTGGCTGCGCTGACCACGGCGCCGGATGATGAGGGAGTCCGCCGAGTGACGCTGGAGGTGGCGGAGGAGTCGATTCAGAGGCGGGCGCTCCAGTACGACCGCGACGGCGATGCCCACTACGACACCATCTCTGCCTTCATAAAGAGCATGCGGGGGTCGGATCCCGACGCCACCCTGTACTGGCTGGCGAGGATGATCTACGCCGGGGAGGAGCCCCGCTTCATTGCCCGCCGCCTGATGGTCCACGCCGCCGAGGATGTGGGGATGGCAGATCCCCGCGCCTTGCAGGTGGCGGCGGCCTGCGCCCAGGCGGTGGAGCGGGTGGGGATGCCCGAGGGCAGGATCATCCTGGCCGAGGCGGCGCTGTATATCGCCACCGCCCCGAAGAGCAACAGCTCCCTGGCCATCGACCGGGCCCTGGAGGATGTGCGGCAGGGCGAGGGGAGGGGTGTGCCCCCTCACCTCCAGGACGCCAGCTATAAGGGCGCCTCCGGACTGGGGCGGGGTGAGGGATACCGTTACCCCCACGATCATCCCGATCACTGGGTGCAGCAGCAGTACATGCCCGAGGGTATGGAGGACAGGCGGTACTACGAGCCCTCCGACCAGGGTTATGAGCAAAGGATTGCCGGGAGACTGCGGCTGTGACATCATCTTGGAGATTGCCGCCACAGGCTAGCCAACGCTCGCCGGGCGCGTTTGTCTTACCCTCGCGGATTCATGCACCCGACCCGAGGGTGTGTCTATAGTCGGGTACCTCAGCGTTGCTGGCGACCGGGAGACGGTGCTCGTGGGCGGCCTGGTCACGCCACAACGATGTCTCACGGCTCGTCACTGTTGAGACCACATCTCCTGCGTGGGACTTACGATGTCCGAATGGAGCGGCAGTCGTTCGATTGGTGCCCGTTCAGATGTATTCATATATCCTTGCCTTCCACCAGATCCAGCATATCGTTGTAGACCAGTGCTGCCCGTTCCTGGAGAAAGGCTTCGTAGTCGTCGTTGAAGAAAGGGTCGACCGGAATGAGATGTGTTGCCAGAATGTCGCGCAGCTCCTCAACACCGCCATCCCGGAGTGTTGCCTCCTGCATGTACCTGGCGGGCCGTTTGGCAGAAATCCTCCGGTTAGTCTTCCAGGTGATCAGCGCAAAGTTCAACGCGTAATCCTGAAACTCCTCCAAACCTCTGTCCTGTAGAAAGGCCACGGGGAAGAGATGATGATACTCCCTCTGCCGCACATTATCGGGGGTAACTGGGCGTCCATCGTGGATATCTTTAGCACCGCGGCGGAGGGTAGTGCACAGTATTGCACGGGCCAGACGGTCTCTCCGTTTGGGAGATCTTCCCGTTATCAAGTCCTCAGGACTCTCAGGAAGGTGAGCTACATCACTGTCAAAGCAAGGCACAGGTGATTCCTTCCCGAGCAAGGTGTCGCGTATAGGGCGGAAGTCCTGAAGCAATGGGCTCATACCCCCCCGCTCATACCTGTCAGAGAAGAAAGATCTCCACATGTACTTCCTTAGTAGTCTTCGGGCGTTCGCCTCTTCTATGCCGCCTTCTGGAACCAGCGTCCAAAGAGCAAACATTGCTGGCAGAACTCGTTCAAGCGGCAATCGCTGGGCGTCCAGGATTCCTTCCTGTTGCACGAACTCCAAGGCTCTGCGCGTGGAGTAAATCAGGACTTGCCAGTGCTTCCTAACCTGTTCGGCTTCGAGTTTGAGGATATTGCCTCTGGTCGGTACCTGATTCTCAAGCAACACTACTGCGCGGAGGAGGTCGAGGTCGTCAACCTGCTCGAAGTATCGCAACGCCGGCACGGAATCCCGCATGTCTCTGACCTTGTCGTGCAGGTCAACATCATATGCCTCCAATCGCGCAACAACCAAATCATAGGCACTCAAGGGCGTTCCTTCGGAATTCAGTTTTGTGAAGGCAGTGATTACCGCCTCCGGTTTGGTCTCCGGCTTGAGCGCTATGTATGGGAGCTCGAAATTGCTTACAATGGAGCGGTAGTCCATCACCTTCTGGTAGTAGCGTATTGCCCCGCCAGCAATGTCCTCCGTCCATTCAACCGCTCCATCCTCGTTCTGAGGGTGCAGTATTCTGAGCGGAATCAGACCACGAGCGTGCACCTGCTCTGGGTTTGACGGCCACAGGGGGTACCGTTTGCCTTTGCGAGTGAAGAACGGCACCCTGCGAACCAACGGCAGTTCCTCCTCCAGCGTACTTGAGTCGGGCTCTATCTGCACGAAGTATTGAACCCACTCGTATTTCTCGTTGAGACTCCTGTACAGAGCCATCAGGCGCTGCTGTCCATCAAGAAGCATTTCCCGCACTCGTTCCCCTTCAGAGGGAGCCGTCGGTAGAGGTCGATACTTGAACTGAGGTCTGTCTCCAACCTGCAGCAACAGCACGGTGCCTATCGGCAGCTGTTGAATGACAGATTGAAGCAGATCCTCGACCTGACGAGAATCCCATGCTTCCATTCTCTGAAATCGTGGAAGGACCAGACGTCTGCGCTCTATTTCGTTGAGCCATTCGTGGAGTCTTCTGGGCTGGGTTTCGTACACAGCACTCACACCTAACGTAAGGTAGTATTTGTATGTGTCTTGTTTCTCGTTGATGGCAGGCAAATCCTTCTGGAGTTCATGGACACGACCACCGTGAAGGCTGCTGAGGGAACTCCAGTGTGTGAGGCATGTCAATGAGATGATGGGCCGTGTGAAACCAGGCCTGTGTCGAGGGAGGCGTCAGTGTGAGCGAAGAACGGCCCCCCGTTGACCGGGGCCGCATCCTGGCCGTCCGGCTGGGTGTCAATCCGAACTCCAGTGGTCACGGCATTCCGTGGGCTGCCCTCTTCTTTCTGCCCTCATCCGCAGTGTCGGTCCTGCTGGCTGCGATCACCGCGCGGAGTCTTGATCGCGCCCTGCGGCGGCACCGCCTTGAGAATCAGATCGTCGCTTCGCCGCTGGCGCTGGTCGTCACCCCGGCCATCTGGGGACTGACCTGGACCGCCGTCGCCCTGTCCTGGTCGCTGTTTTTGCCGCAGGTCGCGCCCTTCTTGGGAACAGGGCGGTTCAGCTGGTTCTCCGTGGCGCTGATGGCGGCTGTGGGGTTGCCGATGACCGTACTCGCGCACCGCTGCAGGCGGTGCGCCGGTCTGAGGCGCGCCTCCCTCAAGTCCGCCGCGGTCGCCCTGGTCGGGGCGGGTCTGTTGGGTGCGGTGTACCTGGGTGGACTGCGCGGGATTCTCTGGTCTGACCTGCCCCTCGCGGCGGTCCACATGTACTTCTT
>JAWOBW010000133.1:0-3236 GCA_046484105.1 Bacillota bacterium | reverse complement strand
GCTACATCGACGGGGTCGATTTCGCCATGAGAAGCCACGGCACCGACCGGGATAATGAGACTGCCCTGTATCCCGGTGGCTTCTCCGCCAGGCACATAGAGGAGCTCAAGTACACCTTTCACGGCAGGTCCGCCCACGCCCAGGTCCCGTGGGAGGGGATAAGCGCCCTCGACTCAGTCATGCTGCTGTTTCACGCCATGGAAATCATGCGAGAACACTCCGAGCCGCAGTTCCGCTTCCACGGCGTGGTCACAGAAGGCGGAGTGGCCCCGAATATTGTGCCCGACAGGGCGTCGGCGCCCATATGGATCCGCCATCTCATCGATGAAACGCCGGTGGGTTCGGTGAGCCCCAGGGCGGCGCGGGAGATGATCAGGGCCAAGGTGGAGCAGATGCACGACGCGGCCCGGGGAGCAGCCTTGGCCACCGGGACCTCCGTCGACATCGATCACACTGGCTCCTACGTACCCTCGATCTCGGTGGGGGCGTTTCACCGGCTGCAGTTTGAGTATGCGGTGCAGTACGGGGGGGTCAACCTCACGGAGAAGAAGGTCCCGAAGGCCTTTGAGGAGACGGGATTCATGTCCCTGAAGGTGCCCGGCCTGCACGTCAGCATGGGCATAGAGGGTGTCCCGAAGACCACGGGGCACTCCCGGGAGAATGCCGATCTGACCGTCACCGCCGAGGGGCACCGGGCCCTGGAATCGCTGACCCGGGTTATGGCAGCCGTCGGCCTCCGGCTCCTCATGGACAGCAAGGTGCGGGACGAGATCAGGACAGAACACGCCAGCTGGCTCGAGAAGTACCACCAATGAGATCGCCGCAGGCATCCACACACATGCGGTGATCATCTGCTCACGGGCGGTGTGAGTCTCCCTGCATCCCGCCGCCGGCCGGCAGGATGCGACCATTCGAGTGTACATCTCCGGCGCGGGAGCGGGCCGGCAGCTGCACCGCCCGTCCGTGGCAATTCGGATCAGCCCAGAAGCTGCCGCAGTTCACGGATTCGGTTGTCGTAGAAGACGGTCATGGAACCGGTCACCGGAACCTGGTCAGTGAAGAAACCCGAAGCATACAGCTCCCTGGCGAGGACCCTGCGGCAGTAGCGCCAGAAATGCATCATCATGTTTGCCGGCTCAACTCCCTGCCGCCCAGAGGTGGTGGATCTCAGGCACTCCCCTATCTGATCGAGCCTGGCGGAGTAGAATCGGCAGGAAAAATCGGATATCCGCCTGACGACCGGAAGATGGGACCGGAACATCTCCTCGTCGATGAGGGCAGCCGCGGGCTCGCCGTTGCGGAAGAGACCCACCTCCTCCACCATTCGCCTCAGCGCCTCACTCTGCAGTCTCCCTCCAATGAGCGCGGCATAGGAGTCGGTCAGGTACCGCAGCAGCTCATCTCTGTAGGCTGTATGCTCGTTCTTCGGCCAGAGGCTGATCATCAGGTTTCGGTAGTCACTTCCACCCGGACCGATGAAGACGGCCGTGTACTGCTCTCCCCGGAGGATCGACTTGTTCTGCAGGTCATCGCCGAGTGACTCCCGCGTATCACAGATCTCATCAAAGTCCACCTTGGTCTGGGCATACCTGCCCCCGTAACTCCTCCAGTCCACCGCATTGCCGGCCTCCCTCAGCAGCCTGCCCGTACCCTGTCCCACGCCGATGATGCCCCCGAGGAAGTTCCGAACTTCTGCCGGGGCGTTCATCAATTCTGACCCGCAGCTCACCAGGATACCGGCCAGTTCCCGTCCCAGCTCAGATGCCAGGGAGATCACCTTCCGGATATCAACCTCGGCAAAGACGGCGGTACTGAGTCTGAGGGTCCCGTCGTCCTCCGATATGACGTGCATTTCTCTCAGTTCGTTTCGCATCTGCTCACTGACATCCCCAGCCCGGACGGAGGAGGTGGCGATCTTCGCGACCAGGCGGAGGTACTCGTCAGTCAGGAGCGCCTGGACCCTCCCGCTCGTCGTGCTGGAGTAACTGGCAATGGCCGGCATCAGTTTCATCTCGCTTCAATCCCTTCACAAAGAGACTCCGACCTGGACAGTCTCGGGCCTCACCCACCCCGGATGCCCGGCTCACTTCAGACCCGGGCGCCTCGCGATACTCACCGCGAATGCGAGCCACGCTGGGACGGGCGCACCACGACAGCAGGCCAACCTCGATGAGGAGGGCAGCGGGCATGATGGCACCGGCCACGAGGTACCCAGCAAACTGCGTCCGCGCCACTGCCACGTTTATCGAGCCAACGAGGATGAGTAGATTCAGCAGTGCGGCGGCATTGACGGCCACAGTCTTGCCCGAACGGATGAGCAACCCCTGGTTGTACGCCTGCAACCCCGTCAGCAGGGGCACCACGGCCAGCAGTGCCAGGGACCCGTTGACCGCGGCGAGGACATCACCGCGCAGCCCGATGACTCCACCATGATACAGGTCGCTCAGGGGAGTCATTGTGACCAGAAGCAGTGCGCCCGTGCAGCCGAAAGACACCAGCTGGGTGAATCTCCTGACGAGCCGGTGTGAGGCAGCGTCGGTGACCCGGGCCACCACAACCTGCTGAAGCATCTGCAGCTGGCCCGCCGCCAGGGACATGGTGCCGAGGGCCACGGGAAAGGCGGCCATGGACAACACCGGTGCTGTTCCCCGGGCAATTCCGCTGAGCATCAAGGGGCGGGCAATGACCCTGAGGGTACTGGTGAGAGCGAGGGGAACGAAGAACCTGACGAACCCGAGCACACTGCGGCCACCGGCCGGGCTGTCTTCACTGACGGCCGGGAGACCCTCCTCTCGCAACAGCATCCCCGCCGCCACCACTGCCGCGGCCGTGTCTACAAACACCCCGAGCATCAGTGCCGCTCCCCCGATGAGCACCCCGGACTGCGGAAACCAGCGGATGCCCAGGGTGGTCACGGCGATCATCACCACCACCCGGGCAGCCGTGGCCCAACCTATGATCGCCGTCCATCCAAAGCGGACGAGGATCCCATTGTAGTAGCGCCTGATCCCGATCATGCCGGGCCACAGGAGGAGAAGACAGAGAGCCGGTCTCGCCGCCTCGGCCACCTCCGGCGGAAAGCGCATGATCGATACGAATACGCCGTAGTATGCGGGTGTAATGAGAGTCACAACCGCTGTCACCGCGGTGAGAAGGGCATTGATGGCCCACATGCAGCGACTGGTCAACCGGTAGTTATGTTGGTCCGTGACGAGGGCATTGGCAGCGGGCATCAG
>JAWOBW010000099.1:0-14672 GCA_046484105.1 Bacillota bacterium | reverse complement strand
GCTCCTCTCCCGCTTGTCGCGCGTGGCATTGTAAACGTAGGTCCCCTTCTTCAACACACCCGAGTACACCCGGAAGAATGCCAGCTTGCCGACATACGGGTCACTCTGGATCTTGAATGCCAGGGCGGCAAGCGGTTCATCATCGCTGGCCCTGCGCTTGACCGTGCTACCGTCGCTTACATCCACACCGGTTATCGCCGGCACATCGATCGGTGACGGCAGGTAGCTGACCAACCCGTTCAGGAGCAGCTGGATCCCCCGGTTGTGATAGGATGATCCGCAGAATACGGGAACGATCTCGTTCTGCACGGTGCCCTTTCTCAGGGCGCGCTGAATCATCTCGACGGGAATTGGCTCCTCTTCCAGGTACCTCATCATCAGCTCGTCGTCGAATTCGGCCGCCGCCTCGAGCATCTCTTTTCGCAGTTGAGAGACCGACTCGGCCATCTCGGGTGCCACGTCGCTCTGGACGCTTCGCTTGCCCAGTTCATCGGTGTACGTAATGGTTCGCTCCAGAATCAGGTCGATGATGCCGGAGAAATCGGCCTCCGCTCCCACGGGCACCTGCACCGGCACCGGGCGAGCTCCCAGTCGCTGACGCATCATGCAGAGGACGTTCATGAAGTCCGCCCCCACCACATCCATCTTGTTCACGAAGGCTATGCGAGGGATACCGTAGCGATCTGCCTGTCGCCACACGGTCTCCGATTGCGGTTCGACGCCTCCCTTGGCGCAGAAGATCATGATGACCCCGTCCAGGACCCGGAGGGACCGTTCGACCTCCATAGTGAAGTCAACGTGTCCGGGCGTATCAATAATATTGATGCGGTGACCATCCCACTCGCACGACGTGGCCGCCGAGGTAATGGTGATCCCCCGCTCCTGCTCCTGGGCCATCCAGTCCATGGTGGCCGAACCCTCATGGACTTCCCCCATGCGGTGCACCCGTCCGGTGTAGAACAGGATGCGCTCCGTTGTGGTGGTCTTGCCGGCATCAATGTGGGCGGCAAAACCTATATTCCTCACTTTTTCGAGGGGGAACTCCCTCGTCATAACTAGACCCTCCTCAGTGGCAATGATCCTGCAAATCTCACCAGCGATAATGGGCGAAGGCCTTGTTGGCCTCGGCCATGCGATGCATCTCTTCCCGTCGCCTGACTGCGGCGCCCGAGCCCTCGGCGGCCTCCATCAACTCGGCGGCCAGCCTCTCTATCATGGTGCGTTCTCCGCGGTTTCTGCACGCGTTGACCAGCCATCTGACGCCCAGGGTGCGGCGTCGCTCGGGTCGAACTTCCATGGGAACCTGGTACGTCGCGCCGCCCACTCGTCTCGGTCTGACCTCGAGCATGGGCATGGAATTCTTAATCGCCGCCTCAAAGACATCCAGGGGATCCTTGCCCGTCTGCGCCTGAATCCGGGCCATGGCCCCGTAGAAGATCCTCTGCGCCAGGCCCTTCTTGCCTTCGTGCATGGTCTGGTTGATGAACTTGGTCACCAGCCGCGAGTTGTATACTGGATCCGGCGCCACATTGCGTTTCGGGGCGCGTCCTCGCCTCGCCACGATCTACTCACCTCCCCATACTCACTCAACCGGGCTTCTTCGTCCCGTACTTGGAACGTGAAGTCCTTCGTCCCTCGACGCCTGCAGTGTCCAGCGTACCGCGAACGATATGATAACGCACACCCGGCAGATCCTTCACCCGGCCTCCCCGGACCAGCACAACGGAGTGCTCCTGCAGGTTGTGGCTCTCGCCGGGAATGTAGACCGTCACTTCCTCACCGTTGGTGAGCCTGACCCGGGCCACCTTCCGCAGCGCTGAGTTGGGCTTCTTCGGCTGCAGTGTTCTGACCAGAAGACAGACTCCCCGCCGCTGCGGTGATCCCTGCAGGGCCGGCGTGGTCGGCTTATCCTTCTTGGTCCTGCGACCCTTCCTGATCAACTGATTGATCGTCGGCACGTCGTCGTTCACCTCCCCAAAAAGGACGCCACGCACCGCAGAGGGATGTATGGCGTCCGGCACTTCTCCCTTTTCTCAGGTGCATTCTAAAGACTATTCCGCTTAACACCACCCGCACTGTAGAGTCGCCCGGGCCGACGCGCCGCGCCTGCAGTATTAACGCAGAATACCTGCTGACGCCGCCCCAACCGAGATTCCACAAGCCTTACCCAACTCCGACATCGAGTCAACATAAACGATATCCAAACCGCGCTGCTGACTCACGTCTATGACCGGGCGCACTACATACTCCTCCGCATCTCGAGCAATGAATACCTTGACCACCCTGTCTTCATCCAGAGCTTTTCTGGTCTCCCTCGTTCCCACCGCTTTCTCAGAAGCCCTCTGAAGCTCCCCAAGGAGCATTGTATCCTCCTCTTCCGACGACAGGACGCGCCAGGGGCGCTCCCTCAACGCAAACACCTTAACATTTTAGCAGCGAGCCCGCACCGTGTCAACAGACAGATTTCATTCGCTCTCGGCGGTGGCCATCTCCTGCTCCTCCGCGTCATCCTCCTCGGACTCGTCGAATTCGATGATGACATCACTGTGCCGGTACATCCCCGTCCCGGCGGGGATCAACTTGCCGATGATGACATTCTCCTTCAGGCCGCGCAGGAAATCCTCGCTCCCCTCCGTGGCCGCCTGGGTGAGAACCCGGGTGGTCTCCTGGAAGGACGCAGCCGACAGGAAGGAGTCGGTTCCGAGCGAAGCCTTGGTTATTCCCAAAAGCAGCGGCTCACCTGTCGCCGGCCCACCGCCATCAGACTGCACCCGCTCATTCGCCTCGATGAAGCGGTACCTGTCCACCTGGGCTCCGGGCAGCAGGGTAGTGTCTCCGGGCTCCTTGACGCGAACCTTCTTCATCATCTGCCTGATCACGACTTCAATGTGCTTGTCGTTGATCACGACGCCCTGCATCCGGTAGACCCGCTGGACTTCCGACAGAAGGTGCAGCTGAACCTCATTGATTCCCCTGACGCGCAGGAGGTCGTGCGGATTGATGACCCCCTCGGTCAGCTCCTGGCCGGGGATCACGTGGTCCCCCTCGGCCACTTTCAGGGCGGCACCGTCCGATAGGGCCTGTTTCTCCATACCGCCCTCGGAGTCTATGACGGCAATGGCCCGCTTGCCGCCGCGGGTGGTCTCGAAACTCACCACGCCCTCGCGATCGGCGATGAGCGCCTGCCCCTTGGGGTTTCTTGCCTCGAAGAGCTCCTCCACCCGGGGCAATCCCTGGGTGATATCGTCGCCAGCGACTCCCCCCGTGTGGAAGGTCTGCATGGTCATCTGGGTGCCGGGCTCACCGATGGATTCGGCGGCAATGATGCCCACCGCCTCGCCGACGCTCACCAGGTTGCCGGTGGCGAGATCGCGCCCGTAGCAGAGTGCACAGACTCCGTGGCGGGTTTCACAGGTGAGGACGGAGCGCACGGTCACGACGAACTCCTTGCTGTACCGGGCCTTGAGCTCGTCAATGCGCCGGGCTGCCTCCTCGGTCACCATCTCACCGGCGGCGGTTACGACCTCCCCGGTGTCGGGATCGACGATGTCCAGCAGCGAGAAGCGTCCCAGCGCTCGATCGCCCACCGATTCTATCATCTCGTCACCGTCATATATGGGCTCCAGGGTGAGACCTTCCGTGGCCCCGCAGTCCCTGGTCCTGACCAGGACATCCTGGGAGACGTCCACCAGGCGCCGGGTGAGGTAGCCCGACTGCGCGGTGCGGAGCGCCGTGTCCGCCAGTCCCTTCCGCGTGCCGTGAGTTGAGGTGAAGTACTCAATGACGCTGAGCCCCTCGCGGAAGTTGGACTTCACCGGCAGCTCAATGGTGCGCCCCGAGGGATCTGACATCAATCCCCGCATCCCGGCCATCTGCACGATCTGCTGCTCGCTGCCCCGGGCTCCCGAATCGGCCATCATGTACACCGGATTCTGCTCGGACATGGTCGACATGATTCTCTTGGTCAGTTCCTCCTTGACCTGGGTCCACTGCTCGATGACCATCTCGTGACGCTCATCATCGGTGAGAAGTCCCCGACGGTACTGCCCCTCGATCTCCTCCACCCGCTTCTCGGTCTCCTCCAGCAGGGCTTCCTTGTCCCCGGGAACCTCGATGTCGGAGACGGCTATGGTCAGCCCGGCGCGCGTGGCGTAGGCGAAACCCAGGTCCTTCACCCGGTCGAGCATGGTGGCTGTGGCACCGGTGCCGACCAGTCGGAAACACTCGGCCACCAGGTCGCCGAGCCTGCCGCTGGGCACCACTTCATTTATGAAGGGCATCTCCGCGGGCAGCACCTCATTGAAGACCACCCGCCCCGGGGTGGTGAGCAGGCGCTCACCGTTCAGCCTCACCCGCACCAGGTCGTGAAGACCGATCAGTCCCCGCTGATGGGCCAGAAGCATCTCGTCCGTCGATGAGTAGGTGGGGACCTCCCTTTCGTCCACCTCGTCCGGCGACTGTGCCCCCAGGGTCAGGTAGTAGATGCCCAGAACCATGTCCTGCGTCGGGGTCACCATCGGCTGACCGTCCTTGGGATTCAGGATGTGGTTGGAGGCCATCATCAACATGCGGCACTCGGCCTGAGCCTCGGCCGAAAGCGGCACGTGCACCGCCATTTGATCGCCGTCGAAGTCGGCATTATATGCCGTGCACACCAGCGGGTGAATCCGTATCGCCCTGCCCTCGACCAGAACCGGCTCGAAGGCCTGGATGCCCAGGCGGTGAAGGGTGGGCGCGCGGTTCAGCAGGACGGGATGATCCTGGATGACGTCGGCGAGGACGTCCCACACCTCATCGCGACCGCGATCCACCATTCGCTTGGCGCTCTTGATGTTCTGCGCCAGATCCCTGTCCACCAGCTCCCTCATGACGAAGGGCTTGAACAGCTCCAGGGCCATCTCCTTGGGCAGTCCGCACTGGTTCAGCCTCAGCTCGGGACCGATTACTATGACCGACCTGCCGGAATAGTCCACCCTCTTGCCCAGAAGATTCTGGCGGAAACGCCCCTGCTTCCCCTTGAGCAGATCACTGAGGCTCTTCAGCGGTCGATTGCCGGGACCGGTGACCGGGCGTCCCCGGCGACCGTTGTCAATCAGGGCGTCCACGGCCTCCTGCAGCATGCGCTTCTCGTTCCGAACGATGATGTCCGGCGCACCCAGGTCCAGCAGGCGCTTGAGGCGGTTGTTGCGGTTGATCACCCGGCGATACAGATCGTTCAGGTCCGACGTGGCAAACCTGCCTCCGTCCAGCTGCACCATGGGTCGCAGCTCGGGCGGAATGACGGGTAGAACGTCCAGGATGATCCACTCGGGGCTGTTCCCGGAGGTGCGAAAAGCCTCCACCACCTCCAGGCGCCTTATAGCGCGCATTCGCCGCTGGCTCGACGCGGACTTGATCTCCTCGCGCAGTTCAGCCGACATCTCCTCCAGGTCGAGCACCGACAGAAGATCCTTAACCGCCTCCGCGCCCATCCGGGCGACAAACTGGCCGCCGAACTTGGAGCGGGCATCCCGGTACTCGCTCTCGCTCAGTATCTGCTTCTCCAGCAGGCTGGTCTCTCCGGGATCGATCACCACGTAGGCGGCAAAATAGAGGATCTTCTCCAGATCCCTGGGCGACATGTCGAGGATAAGACCCATTCTGCTCGGAATCCCCTTGAAATACCATATGTGCGACACGGGCGCGGCCAGCTCAATGTGTCCCATCCTCTCGCGACGAACATCGGAAAGGGTGACCTCCACGCCGCAGCGCTCGCACACAATGCCCTTGTAGCGAATTCGCTTGTACTTGCCGCAGCGGCATTCCCAGTCCTTGGTGGGGCCGAATATCTTCTCGCAGAAGAGGCCGTCTCTCTCCGGCTTGAGCGTCCGGTAGTTGATGGTCTCCGGCTTCTTTACCTCGCCGTGGGACCAGGCGCGAATCCTCTCGGGCGACGCCAGTCCTATCCGTATCGAGTCGAAGGCATTGACCTCCTCGACGTCGGTCGCGGCGGGCGTCTCGCGAAAATCTCTGACAGCGTCCATCTAGTTCTCACCCCCCCCGGATCCAGCTCTCTGCCGGTCCGGCTCCTTTTCGATCTCGTCCTCACCGGTGTCGAGTTTGAGATTTCTCGCCAGGCCCTCGATGTCATCACCGTCGTCGGCGGCATCGACCTTCTGGCGAACACCCTCAGCCGACCGAACATCGACATTCAGCGCGAGACTCTGCATCTCCTTGACCAGCACCTTGAAGGACTCGGGAACCCCGGGTTCGGGAACTGTGTCGCCCTTGACAATGGCCTCGTATGTCTTCACCCGGCCCATTGTGTCGTCGGACTTCACCGTCAACATCTCCTGCAACGTGTAGGCGGCGCCGTAGGCCTCCAGGGCCCAGACTTCCATCTCGCCGAAGCGCTGACCTCCCATCTGCGCCTTCCCCCCCAGCGGCTGCTGCGTCACCAGGGAATACGGCCCGGTCGAGCGGGCGTGCATCTTGTCGTCCACCAGGTGATGCAGCTTCATCATGTAGATGTAGCCGACCGTCACCGGGTGATCGAAGGGCTCCCCCGTGCGCCCGTCGCGCAGATCCACCTTGCCGGTGCCGGGCAGGGAGGCCTCCTCCAGGGCGCTGATGATGTCATCCTCCCGGAACCCGTCGAAGACCGGGCTGGCGACCTTCCAGCCCAGGACCTTGGCCGCCCAACCCAGGTGAGTCTCCAGGATCTGCCCGATGTTCATGCGCGAGGGCACGCCCAGGGGACTGAGAATGATGTCAATCGGCGTCCCGTCCGGCATGAAGGGCATATCCTCCTCCGGGAGCACCTTGGCTATGACTCCCTTGTTGCCGTGACGACCCGCCACCTTGTCTCCCTCGGAGATCTTCCGCTTCTCCGCCACGTGAACGCGCACCAGCTTGTTGACTCCGGGCGATAGCTCATCCCCGTTCTCCCGCGAGAACACATTGACGTCCACCACGACGCCGCCCTCACCGTGCGGGACCTTGAGCGAAGTGTCCCTGACCTCCCGGGCCTTCTCGCCGAAGATGGCCCTAAGCAGACGCTCCTCGGCAGTGAGTTCAGTCTCTCCCTTGGGAGTGACCTTGCCCACCAGAATGTCTCCCGAGCGCACTTCCGCGCCCACCCTGATTATCCCCGTCTCGTCGAGATTCTTCAGCACGTCCTCACCGACGTTTGGGATGTCGCGCGTTATCTCCTCGGGACCCAGCTTCGTGTCTCGAGCCTCTGATTCGTGCTCCTCGATGTGAATGGAAGTGTACACATCGTCCTTGACCAGTCGCTCGCTTATCAGGATGGCATCCTCGTAGTTGTATCCCTCCCAGGACATGAACGCCACCAGGACATTGCGACCCAGGGCCAGCTCGCCATGTTCGGTCGAGGGACCGTCCGCCAGGAGATGTCCCTCTTCCACCCAATCGCCGGTCCTGACCCTCACCCTCTGATTGAAGCAGGTTCCCTGGTTTGACCTCTGGAATTTCTCCAGCTCGTACACGTCCCGCTCCACCCGACCATCACACTCACAGCGAACCACGATCTCATCGGAGGTGGCGCGGACCACCTCACCCGCTCGCTCCGCCACGGTGATCACTGCCGAATCCCTCGCCACCTTTTCCTCCATCCCCGTACCCACCAGGGGAGCCTCCGGGATCTGCAGCGGCACCGCCTGCCGCTGCATGTTGGCCCCCATCAGGGCGCGGCTGGGATCGTCGGTCTCGAGGAACGGGATCAGGGCGGTGGCCACACTGACCACCTGCTTTGGGGACACGTCCATGTAATCCACCTCATCGCGGGGAAGCAGGCGGATATCACCGGCATAGCGAACGGTGACCCGTTCGGCCAGCATGCCCTCCTCGTCTATGTCGGCATTGGCCTGGGCGATGACCGCCTCCTCTTCCTCATCCGCAGTCAGGTAGACGATATCGTCGGTGACCTTGCCATCCTTCACCCGTCGGTATGGCGTCTCCATGAACCCGTATTCACTGACCCGGGCATAGGTGCTGAGATTGCTGATCACGCCGATGTTCGGACCCTCGGGAGTCTCGATGGGGCACATCCGACCGTAGTGGGAGTGGTGAACGTCCCGCACGTCGAATCCGGCCCGATCCCGGGTCAGCCCCCCGGGCCCCAGTGCACTGAGACGCCTCTTGTGCGTCACCTCGGAGAGAGGATTGGTCTGATCCATGAACTGCGAAAGCTGACTTGAACCGAAGAACTCCTTGATGGCGGCCACCACGGGACGAATGTTCACCAGGTCCTGCGGAGTAACGACATCCGCGTCCTGTATGGTCATCCTCTCCCTGACCACCCGCTCCATCCGGACCAGCCCGGTGCGGAACTGGTTCTGGAGCAGTTCTCCCACGGTTCTGAGGCGCCTATTGCCAAGGTGATCCTGATCGTCGGTATTGCCAATGCCGCTGAACAGGGTGACGAAATAATTGAGTGAGGCCAGTACATCGTCTGGCACGAGGCACCGAGTGTCCATGGGAGGTTCGCCGTTTCCGTGCACCACCACCGGGTTGCCGTCGTCGTCCTCCACCACCGCGCGATGCACCCCGGCCGAGGTTATGACCCGCGCCGTCTTGCGGGTGATTCGTTCACCCGGTCGAACCAGGATCTCCCCGGTGTCCGGTGCCACGATCTTCTCGACCGCGACCCGGTCAGCTATCCGGTGCCTGATGTTGAGCTTCCGATTCAGCTTGTACCGTCCGACGGCGGCCAGATCATACCGGTTGGGATCGAACAACATGCTCTGCAGCAGCTCCCGCGCGTTCTGCTCCGTCGGCGGCTCTCCCGGGCGTAGACGCTCGTATATCTCCGTCAGCGCGTCGGCCTCCGATTTGGTGTCGTCCTTCTCCAGCGTGTTGAGCACCACCCCGGTCTCGCCCAGGATGGACTTGACCTGCTCATCAGTGCTGTACCCGAGGGCCCGCACCAGGACAGTGATGGGAATCTTGCGGTTGCGGTCTATCCGCACGCGCAGAACCTTCGCCGCGGTGCAGTCCATCTCCAGCCACGCCCCCCGGTTGGGAATGAACTTGGCGCTGTAGGACCTGCGGCCCGCATTGTCAACCTCGTCGAAGTAGTACACGCTGGGAGAGCGGATCAGCTGGCTGACCACCACCCGTTCGGCCCCGTTGATGACAAAGGTCCCCCGCTCCGTCATCAGAGGCAGGTCTCCCATGAAGACTTCCTGTTCCTTCAGTTCCCTGGTCTCCTTGTTGATCAGCTGCGCCCGAACCCTGAGCGGAGCAGCGTAGGTGACGTCGCGTTCCTTGCACTGCTTGACGTCGTACTTGGGCTCGTCGAGGAAGTACTCTCCGAACTCGAGAATCAGATTGCCGGTGAAATCTTCGATCGGGGAAACGTCGTCAAAAATCTGCCGCAAACCCTGGTGCAGAAAATGCTGGTAGGAGCGCTTCTGAATCTCGATGAGATTGGGCATCTCCATCGGCTCATGAATCCTGGAACGTGTCAGTCTCTTCTGCGCGGCGGCCTGACGCGGATGGGACATGCAGTTCACTCCTTTTCGGCCAGACAAAACGTCAAGAGAACCCTGCAAGAGCCACCTCTTGAATGGGGGACCCCATCTTAGGTTCTCAGAACGCAAACCGGTTCATTATAGCCTCACCGGAACTGCCATCAATTATACGCACTGGTCAATTTTAGGCAAATATTCACCTCAGCTATTGGCTAATAGCAAGCTTATATGTTATCACTGTTGTTCACCGTCGTCAAGCAAAATGGACGTCACAACCCGAAAGAGGGGTACACGCAGTACGTCGGCAAAAAGGAGAGGGGCTAGGAGAGTCATCTCTGTCGGCAAGACAGCCACTCCTTCGCCCCGCGTCACTACCGAATCTCGACCTTGGCGCCCGTCTCTTCCAGCTGGCTCTTGATGTCGTCCGCCTCGTCCTGAGTGACGCCCTCCTTTATCGGGCTGGGCTCCTTCGCCGCGGCGTCCACCAGGGCCTTGGCCTCCTTCAGACCCAGACCAGTGATCTCGCGAACGACCTTGATGACGGGGATCTTCTTGCTTCCGATCTCCGTGAGGATGACGTCGAACTCCGTCTGCTCCTCCTCCGCCGCTTCCGCTGTCTCAGCTGTCCCCGCGGCGGGGACGGCGGCAACCGCCGCTGCGGCGGAAACCCCGAACTCCTCTTCAAAGGCCGAGACGAGATCTGCCAGCTCGGTGACCTTCATGTCGCGCACCAGTTCCAGAACCTGCTCCACTTTTGCTGCCACTCTTCTCACTCCTCACAAATGAATCGCGATGACCTCAACCCGCCCTCTTTTCACGCAGCTGAGAGGTGACGAGAGTGAGATCGCGCATGGGTGCCTGCAGAACCCGCGCCACCTGCGTCAACGGACCGGCGAAACACGCGGCCACCTGTGCCAGAAGCTCCTGCCTGGACGGCAGATCCGCAAGACGAATCACCTCATCGGCGCCCAGAACCGAACCTTCCAGGATGCCCCCCTTAATCTCCAGGACGCGAGAGGAATCGGAAAAGGACTTGATTCTCTTCGCAGCAGTGACCGCATCGTCGTAAGAGATGGCCAGTGCTGTCGGCCCCGTGAGCATGCCGCCGGCCCCCTCCACTCCAACGCCGTCCAGGGCGCGCTGCAGCAGAGTATTCTTCACCACCCGGTACTCCACATCGGAAGCCCGGCACTGGTTCCTCAACTCCTGGGCCTGCTCAACATTGATGCCGCGAAAATCCACCAGGACGACCGAGTTGGCTCTCTCCAGCTTCTCCTTCAGGACTTCCACTTCGGCAATCTTTTCCGGTCTGACCATATAGGGCACTCACCTCCACTCGCTCCCCCGGCCCTGTATGACAGAAAGCCCGCTGCAGAGGCAGTGGGCTCACAAACGCGGTCGCAGCCACGTTCTGCGCCATTTGCCTCGGTAGGCGGCATCGCGAGATGCCATTACACCCTCAGGCACCTACTGTCTCAGGCGAGGGCAACATTGTGTTGCGATGCAACAATACTACACATCCGGGCGGCGATCAACCCGGAATCAGGTCCTGGGGATTCACCTTTATCCCCGGGCCCATGGTGCTGGTCACGGTGATGCGCAGGAAGTAGCGCCCCTTCGCCCCGGGCGGCCTCGCCCGCAGGAGTTCCTCGACCAGCGCCCTGAGATTCTCCACCAGCTTCTCCTCGCTGAACGAAACCTTGCCGATCGGCACGTGGATGTTGCCCTGACGGTCGGTTCTGTACTCAACCTTTCCCGCCTTGACCTCTCGCACGGCCTTTCCCAGGTCGGCGGTGACAGTGCCGGACTTGGGATTCGGCATCAGCCCTCGGGGACCCAGTATGCGCCCCAGCTTGCCGACCACCGGCATCATGTCCGGACTGGCGACGGCCACGTCGAAGTCGAGCCAACCGCCCTCTATCTTCTCGGCCAGGTCCTCACCGCCGACGTGGTCGGCCCCGGCCTCCTCGGCCTCGGTCGCCTTCTCTCCCCTGGCGAACACCAGCACCCTCACTTCCCGACCCGTACCGTGGGGAAGAACGAAGGCACCGCGAACGATCTGGTCCGCGTGCCGGGGATCCACACCGAGCCGGATGTGGCATTCAACCGTCTCATCGAAACGCGCAAACGACAGTTCCCTGACCATCTTCACGGCTTCCTCGGGAGTGTAAAGGTGCTCCCGATCAACCCTTTCCCGGACTGCCAGATAAGTCTTTCCTCTCTTACCCATACCTCTTCCTCCCTGTGGTGCAAACGGAGTGATCCTCCCACAAATCCGGTCCAGCTACTTCTTCATCACCAGGATCCCCATGCTGCGGGCAGTTCCCTCTATCATGCGCATGGCCGCCTCCACCGAAGCGGCATTCAGATCCTCCATCTTGGTCTCGGCGATCTCGCGCACCTGGTCCTCGGTCACCGTGCCCACCTTGTTCGCCAGCGAGTTGTCCGCACCCGACTCAATCCCGGCCGCCTGCTTCAGCAGCACCGATGCCGGGGGAGTCTTGGTCACAAAGGTGAACGAGCGATCCGCATACACCGTCACCTCGACCGGTATCAACACTCCGGCCTGGTCCGCAGTGCGGGCGTTGAACTCCTTCACAAAGGCCATGATGTCCACACTATGCTGGCCGAGCGCCGGACCGACCGGCGGTGCCGGCGTCGCCTTGCCCGCGGGAATCTGCAATTTTATCGAGCCTATTATCTTCTTTGCCACGCCTAACCTCCCTGCACGATCCCTATAGTTTCTCCACCTGGGTGAAGTCCAGCTCCACCGGCGTTTCACGCCCGAACATGTTCACCAGAACGTGGACCTTGCCCTGCTTCGCATCAATCTCATTCACCGTGCCGACGAACCCGTCAAAGGGCCCAGACGTCACGCGGATGTTCTCTCCAACCTCCACGTCAATCTTGGGGCGGGGCTGTTCCTGGGCCATGCGAGTATGTATTCTCTCGACCTCGTCACTCTCCAGCGGCACGGGAGTTGTGCCGGAGCTGACGAAACCCGTGACTCCCGGTGTGTTGCGGACGGCGTGCCATGACTCATTAGTCATCTCCATGCGGACGAGGATGTATCCCGGAAACACCCTCTCCTCCACGGTGACTCTCTTGCCGTTTTTGACCTGGATCCGCTCGTCAGTGGGCACGATGACCTCGTAGATCAAATCATCCATGTTCATGGATTCAATGCGCTTTTCCAGCCGACTCTTAATGGCCTTCTCCTGCCCCGAATAGGCGTGAACAACGTACCACTGTCCCCGGTCATCATCCCGCACCGAGTTGGGGGCCATATCCTCGTGGTCCCGGTCGTCAGGCACAAACATGGGCGAGATCTCCGTCGGAGATCTCTCACCTCCTCATCTTACGATTATGAGCCGTATCCCGGCAGAGTAAACCGTGTCCGCACCCCAGATGATAGTGGCCACCACCGCGACCGTGAACAGAACCACCGAGGTGTAGATTGCCGTCTGATTGGCATCCGGCCAGACCACCTTGCGCAACTCCGCCCGGACCTCACGCAAGAAACGCCAGTACTTCCGCAAGAAACGCAACGATCTCACTCCCATTGAAGAATCCGTGATTAGCGTGGCAGGTTGAGATAGGAGATGTTGGCAGGCCCGGAGGGATTCGAACCCCCAACCCGCGGATTTGGAGTCCGCTGCTCTGCCAGTTAGAGCTACGAGCCTGCACAGTACTCTTCATCTCTTGTCATTGTACTACCCACCGGGGAGACAGGCAAGGTCAAGTTCCTCAGCGAGTCTCCCGGTGGAGTGTGTGTTCCCTGCAACGCCTGCAGAACTTCTTCAATTCCAGCCGACCACTCGTATTGCGACGATTCTTCGTGGTGGTGTAGTTTCGGCTCTTGCACTCGGTGCACTCGAGGGTGACGATAACCCTCATCACACCACCTTCTTTCCTCTACGATCTCAACTCAAACTTAGAGCAGTCTATCATATGCACTCTGCAGTGTCAAAGCAGACAGCTCATTCGTTAATTGATGTGACGACGCCGGCACCCACGGTCCGTCCACCCTCGCGGATGGCGAAACGAACACCCTCCTCGATCGCTATCGGGGTGATCAACTGCACCCGCATCTGGATGTTGTCGCCCGGCATCACCATCTCCACTCCCTCGGGAAGGCTGATGTCACCCGTCACGTCCGTCGTACGGAAGTAAAACTGCGGACGATACCCCGAGAAAAACGGCGTGTGCCTGCCTCCCTCGTTCTTCGTCAATACGTATACCTCGGCCATGAAATCACGGTACGGCTTTATGCTACCCGGCTTCGCCAACACCTGACCCCGCTCGATCTCGTCCTTGCCAACCCCCCGCAGCAAACAGCCAATGTTGTCTCCAGCCAGCCCCTCGTCCAAAAGCTTCCTGAACATCTCCACGCCCGTCACCACCGTCGTGCGCGGAGTGTCCGCCATGCCCACTAACTCCACCGTCTCGCCGACCTTCACCCGTCCGCGCTCCACTCGACCCGTCGCCACCGTGCCCCGACCCGTTATCGTGAATATGTCCTCCACCGGCATCAAAAACGGAAGATCCACGTCTCGCTCCGGCGTCGGAATGTACTCGTCCACCGCATCCAACAACTCCATGATCGATCCGCAGTTCTCACAATCCTCTGAACCGCATCCGCACTCCAACGCCTTCAATGCCGAACCCACCACCACCGGTATCTCGTCACCGGGAAACTCGTACTCCTCCAACAACTCCCGCACTTCCAACTCCACCAACTCTATCAACTCGGGATCGTCAACCATGTCCGCCTTGTTCAAATACACCACTATCGCCGGAACATTCACCTGACGAGCCAACAATATGTGCTCCCGTGTCTGCGGCATCGGACCGTCCGCCGCCGACACCACCAGGATCGCGCCGTCCATCTGCGCCGCTCCAGTGATCATGTTCTTGATGTAGTCCGCGTGACCCGGACAATCAACGTGAGCGTAGTGCCTCACCTTCGACTCGTACTCCACGTGCGCCGTCGCTATCGTTATGCCACGCTCCCGCTCCTCCGGTGCCTTGTCAATCTCGTCAAATGACGTGAAATCAGCAAGACCATGCTGCGACAGACACAACGTCATCGCCGCCGTCAATGTCGTCTTCCCGTGATCCACGTGACCAATCGTCCCCACATTCACATGCGGCTTAGTGCGCTCGTACTTCTCCTTCGCCATTCTATTCTGACCTCCC
>JAWOBW010000032.1:0-7156 GCA_046484105.1 Bacillota bacterium | reverse complement strand
TTTGCGATTCTCAAGTATAATGCATGGCCCCCTCCGTGTCAACGCTGTGAACGACCGCAGCATCGACTGCGGGTGCCCAGAAAGACCGTTCAGCGGCCCACGGCGACCGGTACTGCCCGCAGGCAAGGTTCTCACATCGGAAGTCTATAGCCCGTGACGTGAAATGATATCTTCTGCGCACATCACCTGAGACAGTGCCGCCACCTCTGGCACCTCGCCAGACTAACCCTACCGCGCCATGAAGCCGGCATCAACACTTACTATTGACCCGGTGATTCCGCTGGCATCGTCAGAGGCGAGAAAGGCCACGGTTCCGGCAATCTCATTCAGCCTCGTCACCCGCCCCAGCGGGAACCGCTTCAGCCATAGCCGGCATTCCGGGTCGTCGGGGTCAAAGGCATTCTCCGCCCAGGTCAGCTGCACCCCGCAGCACCTTATTCCCCTCTCGCCCAGCTCAGATGCCAGCGCCCTGGTCATGGCCCCGGCGGCACCGTTCGCCGCAGCGTAGCCACTCTCACCCTCGCCGCCCCGTACTCCCACGGTGGACAGCACGTTGATGATCACTCCCTGCCCGCGCTCGAGCATTGCGGGAAGAACGGCCCGGGCGGCCAGGTAATACCCGTAGGCCTTGCAGTCTAACTGGTCTCTCCACTCCGTGGGAGAAATCTCCAAGAAGGGCTTGAGCAGGGCGTGCGCGGCGTTGTTGACCAAAATGTCCACCTCGCCCAGCTCCTGGCGAATCTCCGCGACGAATCTGTCGACATCTTCGGCACTCCGGGTATCACCGCTGACCACGACTGACCCTCTGCCCATGGATGCAATCCTGGCGGCAACAGAGCGCGCCTCATCCAGCGACTGCCTGCAGTGAACGGCAACATCCGCCCCCCGGGCGGCCAGCTCGAGAGCAACGGCCCTGCCCACCCCGCGGCTGGAGCCGGTCACCAACGCAATGCGTCCCTCCAGCATGTGTCCCCCTCCCTCAATCACCGTTCGCTGGCTCGTGATGACCTGCGAACCGTGGCGCGGCCCGTATGTGAGGCCTGAGCATGAGCCCCGGGAGAGAGATCCACCGTCGCCTTCCTGCAAAGGGGCACCGTCACACCGCTGAAAGTCACACTTCCAGGCCGAGTACCCGGGCCATCATCCTCAGGGCCCTGCCCCGGTGGCTGACAGCATTCTTCTCCTCCGGGCTCATCTCAGCAAACGTCCGCCCGGACGGCACGTAGTAGAACAACGGATCGTAGCCAAACCCCCCGGAACCCCGCGCGGTCCTGAGCAGACAGCCGAAGGTCGTCGCCTCCACGGTCAGACTCCAGGCCCCATCCTCTGCGGGAAGCAACGTCCAGCCCGCCCCCTCGACCCCAGGTGAGTCCACGTCAACCCACTCGCGGGCAAACTGGATCGGGACCACCAGGGCCACCGCACAGGTGAAGTAGGCCGTCCGGTCACCCTCATCCCAGGTGCGCTCCAGCAGGAGTCGGTTGTTCTTCTCGTCGGTAGCCCCGCACCCGGCATACCTGGCCGATCGCACGCCCGGCTCTCCGCCCAGTGCACTGACTCCGATCCCCGAGTCATCGGCACAGCATGGAAGATCGAGGGCGTTCCTCGCATGCAGTGCCTTCTGCAGGGCGTTGGCGATGAAGGTGTCCCCTGTTTCTGCCGGTCGACTGAGATCCGGATACTGGCCCAGATGACGAAGATCATACCCCCCGCCGCGCAGGATCTGCCCAAACTCAGCCACCTTGTGCTCGTTTCCCGTGGCCACCACCAGAGTCCTCACAGGTGCCCGCCTCCCTTCGCCGTCGTCACTCGTGCAGGCGGGCAATCCCGACAGTGACCTCGTCCCACAGTGAACCCAGGGTCTCCTGCTGGACCCTGGTCAGGGCATCCAGGCCCTCCCTGGCCATCGTCATCAGTCGGTCGAGTTCCTCCATGGTGAAGGGATGCCCCTCGGCAGTTCCCTGCACCTCCACCAGGCTTCCGTCCCCGGTGCCCACCACATTCAGATCCACCTGGGCACGCGAATCCTCGGCGTAGTCCAGATCCAGCAGCGGAATGCCGTTGACCAGCCCGCAGCTTACCGCGACCAGCGAGTTGTTCAGCGGCAGGTACTTGATCTCATTTCTCTTGACCATGTAATACAGGGCATCAATCATGGCCACGAACCCCCCGGTGATGGAGACCGTGCGCGTCCCACCGTCGGCCTGGATGACATCGCAGTCAACCCACAGCGTGTTCTCCCCCAGCCGGTCCAGCTCCACCACGGAGCGTAGACAGCGCCCGATGAGCCTCTGGATCTCCTGGTTCCTGCCCGGGGGGTTATTCATGTTCACATCGCGGATGTTGCGCTGCTCCGTGGCGCGTGGTAGCATGCTGTATTCTGCAGTGATCCACCCCCGCCCGCTACCCCTGAGCCAGCGGGGAACCCCCGACTGCACCGTCACATTGACAATGACCCTGGTGTCTCCCGCCTCCACCAGGACCGAGCCCTCGGGATATTTTATGTAATTCCTCTGAATGTTCATGGGACGGAGCTCTGCAGCTCCCCTGCCGTCCGGTCGCACATACTCCCATCCAGACACCGAATTCTCCTTTCGCGCAAACCTGATGCCTCCCACGATCTCATGTCGGGAAGGCGCAAACCCCCGCATCCGGGTCCCACCTGCCAGCCCGGGGGCAAGTCTTATTATACCGCATAGATGTTGAAGACAGGCAGGCAGAACCGGTCAGTAGAGGGTGAAGAATTGCTCCAGCGCCATGACGATCGCCTCCGCCACCCGCTGCTGAACGGACGGATTCAGCAGCATGCGTTCATCCTGCGCCGAGGACATGTAGAGGATCTCCACCAGAGCGGAGGGCATGTCCGTCTCCCGGAGCACGGCAAAGTTGGCAAACCGGACCCCGCGGTCGGGACGTCCGACCGCGTTGACCACCTGGGCGTGGATCACCTCCGCCAGGTGCATGCTGTTAGAATGATTGCTGTGATAATACGTCTCCGTGCCCTCGGCCCGGCCCTTGGGATCGGCGTTGCAGTGAATTGACACGAATGCATCCGCCCGCAGCGCATTGGCCATCTCCGGCCGATCATATATGTACACGTCTTCATCCCCGGTCCGGGTCAGCACCAATTCGACCCCGGCGTCACGCAGAAGTGAGGCAACCCGAAGGGCAACCTCCAGGTTGATGACCTTCTCCTTCGTTCCTGATACCCCGATCGCTCCTGGATCCTTTCCACCGTGTCCCGGATCAATCACCACCAGCCGCCCGCTCACGGAGAAGCGCGTCAGCCCCACGGTCACCTCGTGAGTCCCGTCCACCACTTCACTGGACACTGAGGGCACGAGATCATCCTTCAGATCGAGGACAATGCGCACGCCATCAAACGTATCCCCCAGGGCCTGGCGATGACGCCCTATCCGGTAACGTTCTATGTCGCCCGAGTTGACCCGGGCACCGTCCAGGTACTGGTCAATCACGGCACCGTGAAAATCCATCACCACCCGCGCGGGGTCGCGCAGGGCGAAGACCCGTGGCTTGATGTCGATATTGGTGAGCACGGTGAGCCGTCCGTCGGCGCCCGCGCGTATGTCCTGAATTCGCGCCAGGTGAAGGAAGAAACCACTTTCGCCCGCGTTCAGCTCGTATACCACCGGATGGCGGAAATCAACTGTGACATACAGCTCATCATCCACGGCAGAGGGACGGAGCCTCACCAGACTGATGGGACTGTCCTGCGGAAAATTGGTGGTGCCCAGAAGATCATCAGGGGCCGTCAAACCGCCCAGATACAGGGTGAGTCGATCCTCGCTCTCCCGCAGCACCTCGACATCAAACGAACCGGACACTGCGAGACGCAGCCCGTAGTCTGAATCTGTGTCAACCAGGGAGATCTTTTCCAGTTTCCCCTCGCCGAGGTGGGGAATATCCTCGGGCTCGTCCGGCTCCGGTTCATCGTCGTCCTCGGGTTCGGGTTCGGCGTCGACGCCGGAGAGAGACGCAACCGTCACCGTACGGGTGTCACCGTCCCAGCCCACCTCGCCCCCGAAGGCCTCCGCCACCAGGCGAATCGGAACCAGGGTCCGGCCGTCGATGATCAGGGGCGGAACGCCCATAGTGTACTTCTGTCCGTGAACGAAGGCAACCGGATCATCGATGCCCAGCAGGACGTGCTCATCGTCAGACTGACCGGTGATGAGAACCTGACGGGTGATAGGAAACCAGTCCACCCTCCATCCCAGACTCTCGGAGACTAGGCGAATGGGTACGAGGGTGCGTCCCGGAGGAACGATCAGGGGGCCAACATCGGATGAGGCCACCTCACCATTGATGACCAGGTTCACGTCGGAAGAAGATGCAGCACAGACAGCCCCTCCGGTGCAGAGACACACCAGAAGCAGAGTGAGGATCACCGCCACAAGTCGCGATGACACTCCCTGCAAGAAACTCGATCTCATCAACACACCCCCCCGCCAGGATCGAAACCATTAGACGACACTATCGCAAATTCGACGGGAGAATCTGCATTCCTGCACATAATGTGGCAATGTAACCAAGGTGTAATCAGTTGGACATATGCCGCCGCCAGAGAAGCCGAGTCGGCCCGTCATCTTTCGCCCGGCCGGACTCCCCACCGGACAGAAAGCGTCATCGTGCCGTCCCCGGCACCCGATACCCGGCGATCCGGCGCGGATTCTTGCGTGCACCTGTTCCGCGCCATTGCACCTCCAGCGGGGACCTGCAATCTTCCGTCTCACATGGTAGGATCAGGATGTAGTTTTTGGCATAATGCGGGCCGGGGGTTCAGCTGGGCCAGCTTACCCACAACCGGCCGGCACCAGCAAGCCGGAGGAGGAATCATGAAAGACACGAGCTGCCCGGGCAGAAGTGGCATCATCTACGATGAGAGGTACCTGGAACACGACACGGGAAATCACCCCGAATCGGCAACCAGAATCGAGCGGGTCGTCGCAGTACTCAAAGAGAAGGCGCGCGGGTGGAACCTCGACTGGATGGAGCCGCGGGCCGCAACGCCCGAGGAACTCATGCTCATTCACAGCCAAACCCACGTCGAGTCCGTGCGAAGGTTCTGTGACGGGGGCGGGGGATACATATGGGTCGATACTGCCTGCTCGGCAGAATCCTTCGAGGTGGCCCGCCTGGCGGTCGGCGGCCTCATGGTGGCCGCGGATGCGGTGATGGAAGGAAGACTGAGCAATGCCTTCGCCCTGGTCCGGCCTCCGGGACACCACGCGACCCGGGACCAGGCCCAGGGATTCTGCCTGTTCAACAACATCGCCGTCGCGGCCAGGTATCTCCAGCAGGAGTACGGAATCCAGAGGATTCTCATCGTCGATTGGGACTGCCACCACGGCAATGGAACCGAGAGCGCCTTCCTCGACGAAGCCTCCGTGCTGTACTTCTCCGTGCACGAGGAGTGGACGTATCCGGGAACCGGGGCCGCAGCAGAAACCGGGTGCTCCGCGGGCAAAGGATACAACGTCAATGTGCCCCTTCCCTCGGGCTGCGGCGACGAGGTGTACGAGAGGGCTTTTCGCGAACTCCTGGTCCCCATCGCCCGCGAGTACTGTCCCGAGTTCATCCTCGTCTCCTCGGGGCAGGATGCCCATTTCGCCGACCCCTTCAGCACCATGCAGCTGACCGCTGCCGGTTTTGGCCGCCTGGCCGCGATCACCCGGGAGTTGGCCCACAGCTGCTGCGGTGGAAGACTCGTACTCACCCTCGAGGGCGGCTACAACAGGGACGCCCAGGCCGACTCCATCCTGGCCATCGTCGCCGCCCTGACCGGAAGGGAGACGGAGACCCCCGACGCCACCGGCGCGCCGAAGAGCGCCCCCCCGGAGCTGGGCCGGATTCACCTGGAGGCGGCCCGAGACATTCAGCGAGCCCACTGGAAGGGCCTTTGAACCGCCCGCCCGTCAGCTTCCCATCTCGGCCAGGACCCGGGACAGGTCGGTGGTGGGCTCCCGGCAGGCGCGATCCCGGCATATGTAGTAGGTGGTCTGTCCCCCGCGAGGGCCCATGCCGGCGGTGAAGGGCGCCAGGTCATCTAGCCCGGAATACTCGTCCCCCTCCAGGCGATACAGAAGGGCGGCGTCAGGGGCGAAGACCCGCGCCAACGGCCTCAGCTCGCGGCGCAGCTCCTCCGGCTCCCTGCCACTGGCCACGACCACTTCCGGGCCGGGGAAGAGGGCGAGAAGAGTCGCCGCCAGGGATTGAGTGTGTGCCGATGGATGTTCGCTCACCTCTCCGGCAAAGCTTCTCAATAGCTGCCCTCCCCGCACTGCGTGCTCCTCATCCCCGGTTAATCGGCTCAGTTTGAGCAGGTTCACCGCAGCCACCGCATTGCCCGAGGGCACCGCGCCGTCCTGGACCTTCTTGGGCCGGGCCAGCAGATCCTCCGCATCACTGCCGTAGAAGTAGTAGCCGCCGGATTCGGCGTCCCAGAACAGACGGTCCTGTTCAGCCTGCAGTCCCACTGCCCTCTCCAACCAGAGCGGCCTCATGTCGGCATCGTACAGGTCCAGCACCGCCCGGATCAGGAAGGCATAGTCGTCCAGGTAGGCGGGAAAGGCGGCATCCCCATCCCGGTATCGCGCGAGAAGACGCCCGCCCTCGTCGCGGAGTCTGGTCCAGATGAACTGTGCGGCGCGCACCGCGGCCTCGACATGCTGTCGGTCTTGGAGAATCCGCCCGCCGCGCGCCAGGGCACTGATCATTAGGGCATTCCATCCGGTGAGAACCTTGTCGTCTCGCTGCGGGCGAACCCGTCGGTTGCGCAGGGCCAACAGCCGCGCCTCTGCCTCGGCCAGCTTCGTCTCCCACTCTGGGTCCGATCGCTCCTCCCCCCCGATTCGGTTCAGGATATTCCTTCCCTCGAAATTCCCCCCCTCCGTTACCCCGTACCATCGGCAGAACCGCTCCCCGATCTCCTCACCCAGGGCGTCCTCGATCTCCTCTCTGGACCACAGGTAGAACTTACCCTCCTCGCCCTCTGAATCGGCGTCCTCTGCCGAGTAGAAGGCACCGACTCTGGGATTTTGAGCCTAACAGCCACACCCTGCCCCTGCAGGAGATGCTGCCCCTGGACAGGTACATATTGCAGCTGATGCAGGACAAGCACCAGAATATCCTGGAC
>JAWOBW010000004.1:0-7020 GCA_046484105.1 Bacillota bacterium | reverse complement strand
ATGGGCAGCCGCCGGGCTCCGTCGAGTCCTGCCTCCGGTCCCATGTACTTGGCCAGGTGCCTCCAGGTCCTTATGACCAGGTAGTGGAAGGGGTATTCCCACTTGCGGCCGATCTTCGCATGATGCGCGGCGGAGATGTAGCCGAACGGGCTGCCCTCAGTGCCCACCAGGCCCGCCACATTCTCCACCCGCTGCAGCATGATGTGCGCGAGAGGCCCTCCGGTGGAGTGACCGTGCACATAGATGGAATATTCATCGACCGGGAAGTGCCGACGGCAGATCTCCTTCTCCGCCTTTTCAAATGCGAGAGGCCAGGCCGCCATTCGATTGTAAAACTCGGTGCCCTTCTTGGCGTTGAGGAAGAACAGCGTGCCCCACTTTCGCCGCTTGATCGGATCAGACCGGTCGGTGACCATCTCGTACTGATCAGGTGTGATCACGGTTTCACGCGTCCACAGGGGCGTCCTGGCCGTACCGTCCTCCTTGATGGTATCTCCGGGCCAGTTGCGGTCCTCACCGTGCAGATACAGACGACCCGGATAGGTCATGAAGACCACCCTGTAACCCATGGCACCGGCGAGAATGGGGCCCAGCGGCTCCAGCTGGCGATGATCGGAGGCACCTCCATGAAGAATGAACAGACCGGCCTTCTTACCGTCTGCCCCCCGCCTTATCTGGTCCTCGTCCTCGGGCTGGTAAACCTTGAAACCAATATCCCATTCCAGATCGGCAGCCTCGATGCGGATGACGTGCTCACGACTCTCTATCGGCCGAGTCGGCATCGACATGGCATCCTCTGACATCTGCACTACATCTTCCTTGGACAACTCGCTGGCCGGCTCCCATGCGCTGCATCCAGATTGCTTTCCTACGCCAGACATCTACCGGACCCCTTCCTTCCCAATCTGCTTGATCCGTGGATGTGACACGATAACGATAAAGCAAAGCAGTATCGCATATTGACGGGTATTATTCGCCTCCGCAATGTCAGAATCCTTCTTGCTTGCGAAAGATTCTGAAATCCAAGCTCAGATATCCGCCCCATCGGCTCCCCGTCCCACGGATATCCACGCTCAAGAGCCGCCGTCACAGACCCCTGTCTCTGCCCTCACCCGGAGAGCCGGCGTGGCAGAAGGGCTGATCTTCGCTGCGAGTCCTGTCATCCCGGCACTGGCGCTCACTGGCTGAATTGAGATCTCGCTACCGCGCTGCGGGCCCCCCGGCTGCTGCCGGCAGCTTCTGTGTCGCCAGCCAGATCTACATCATCGTGCGCTTTGCAGGCATGATCGGGGGAAAATGACCTGACGGGTGCTGGTGACCAGTGATCCGGCCGCCAGGTCGATCCAGTGAAGGTAGGGAGGTGATGATTGGGCAAAAGCGGGCGAAGGATTCGCCGCGCGGCCGAGATGAATCGAGATCGTGCCGGTCGGCTGGTCCTTACTGCGGGATCATCATCCTGTGTGGGCGGAAGTACTCCGGGAAGTCCTGCACCGGCCGATGGAGAGCCTTCCCGGGCCCCTCCGTCCCCATGTGGGGGATCTGGATGAGGCCCGGAAAACGAGCGCGGCCGCCTCCCCTGAAGTGCGGGCTCAGGTGCCCGGGTCGCAGTCGCGGCTGCGCCACTCTCTCAGCTGCGCCTGAATCTGCCTGTACTGGCGGGCCCATTCCTCGTACTGCTCAGCCGGGGCCTCCTCTCTCATCTCCGACAGCCTCCCGGCCAGCTGTGAGGCCCGCGTCTGCAGCAGCAGGCGCTCATCCTCGTCCGGGTCGCCGGTCGACCTGGCGCGGTATTCGTCGTAGCTGCCGCGGAAGAACCGGGGAGGCCGGCAGTCCAGATCCAGCACCCTGCTGGAGAGCCGGCGCACGAAGTACAGGTCATGGGAGGCGAAGACCAGGGCACCGGGATACTGGTCCAGGGCATCCTCCACCTGTTCCCTGGAATCCAGATCGAGGTGATTGGTCGGCTCGTCGAGGAAGATCAGCCCGGGAGAGGCGAGGATCAACTGGGCCAGGACGGCCCTGACCTTCTGCCCCCGGGAGAGCTGGTCGAACCGGGCGGTGCCGTGCCTGCCTCCGAGCCCCATGCAGGCCAGGGCAGTCCGAACCGCGGTCCTGTCAGCCCCGGTCCGGTCGGCCAACCACTCCGCCGGCGCCAGCGACGGGTCAACGTCGTCCACCTCCTGCTCGAGAACGAAGATCTCAATTCCCTCAGAAACACAGACCTCCCCGTCCACCGGCGGCAGGGCGCCCTGCAGTGTCTTGAGGAGTGTGCTCTTGCCCGTCCCGTTGGCCCCCACAATCGCCAGCCTGTCATTGCGCTTCAAATCCAGGTCGATGGCCGAGGCGACGGCCTCTCCATCGTAACCCACGCTGAGGCGCGAGGCCCAGGCGATGCTCTCCTTCGTCCTCGGACCGGAATCGATCTGCAGATTGAGCCCATCCTTCTGCCAGGGTTTGGCCGCCCGCTCCTGCAACCTGTGCTCTATGCGGCTTTCGACCGCCCTGGCCTTGCGGGCCGCCAGCTTGGCCTTGCGCCTGAGAAAATCATTGGTTCCCGCCTGGGAATGCGCCCTGTTGGCCCATTCCTTCTGCCTCCTCAGGACCTCCATGAGGCGCCTGCGTTCCTTCTCCTGCTTCTCGTACTGGGCCCACCGGCGATCCCGGGCCAGGCGGCGTTCCTCCCGGTAGGTCAGGTAGTCGCAGTCATACACCACCAGCTCCCCCCGGCTCAGCTCCATCACCCTGGTCGCCGTCCTCTCGAGAAACTCGCGGTCGTGACTGACGTACAGTATGGTCCCGCGAAAGTCCAGGAAGAAGTCCTGGAGCCACTCGAGGGTGGGCCAGTCGAGGTTGTTGGTCGGCTCATCGAGCAGCAGAAGTCCCGGCTGCGACGCCAGGAGCCGGGCAAACAGCAGCCTGGTCCTCTCCCCTCCGCTCAGAGCACTCACCCGCCGGCCCCACCAGCTCTCGGGCAGATCCATGCGGCCCAGCACTCCCTTCAACCGGCTCCGCCAGCTGTATCCCTGGAGGGATTCGAATTCCTCCCGGAGCGCAGTGTACTCAGCCAGCACCCGCTCGGCGGCGCCTCCCCCGGCCGCCATCGCTTCCTCCATCTCCTGCAGGCGGCGCTCCAAGTCAACCACCTCGCCGAGGCCGGAGCGGGCGAACTCCCACAGGGTGTCATCCGGATGGCAGCCTTGCATCTCCTGCGGTAGGTAGGCGACGACGGGCCGGTGCGGTGTGAAGGTCACTGTTCCCTCGTCGGGCTGTAGCCGGCTGGCCAGCACCCTGATCAGGGTGGATTTGCCGGATCCGTTATCTCCAACCAGAGCCAGGCGGTCCCCCCCCTGCAGTTCAAAAGCGAGATCTTCAAATAGGGCCTCACCGTCAAATCTGACGGTCAGGTTTGACACCTGCATGCGCCACATCCCGATACCCCCCAAATGTAAACAGCAACCGGTCCAGCCGGACTGGCTGCTGAAGGGATAGCGGCAGATTGGATGCAGATCGGTACCAAGAGACACCACGTCAGACCCACGCATGGCCAGCCGGCGGCTGGAGCGTCATCTCACCTGATGGAATCACCCGGTACCCATCTCATGCCAGTGATCTCCTCCTCTTTGCACATATGATGTGAATATCATTTACATCTTATCACATCCGCCACCGCCAGTGTAGGGGCGAAGTCGGGCCCGGCCCGGATCCGGGTGACAACCCTGCCGCCGCAACCCTCCTTGACCGACGCCGCCGCGCAGCAGTGAATCCGGTGATCGGGCCGTAGACGAGATGACCCTGACGCAGCGGAATGATATTATGTTATAGGGGAAACTTGGTGATCCCCATCCCGCTGCCCGTCACGCGCCCGGGTCGATAGCGCGGCACCACAACTGGCGGGCCAATTGAGCATGCGCCCGTCGGCAGCTACCTCCCGCGGCTCAGTGTGGAGGGCACACCGACTGTCCAAAAGAGAGGTGTCCCATGTTCAAGAGCTCAGTAACAATCGCCTCAGTAGCCGGCATCCCCATAAGGATACACATCAGCTTCCTATTCATTCTGCCGTTTTTCGTCATGGTAATTGCCAACAACGTCGCCGCCATCGCGGGTATGGCCGGAGTGGCGGTCGAGTCGCTCACCCTGAGCCCCTACTGGCTGGGATTTGCTCTCGCGGTCCTGCTCTTCGCCAGCATAGCCCTGCACGAGCTGGCTCACTCCTTCGTGGCCCGCGGCCAGGGAATCGAGATCAGGGACATCACCCTCATGCTCCTGGGTGGAGTGGCCCAGATGGAAGACGACGGTCACGACCCGCGCGGCGAGGCCTGGATGGCACTGGCCGGGCCCCTCTTCAGTCTCGTCCTGGGAGCATCACTGCTGCTCCTGGTGCGCTTCACCTCAGATCTGCTGAGCGCCGACCTACACATCGTCCTGTACTATCTCGGCTTCATGAACACCTTCCTGGCCGTCTTCAACCTTCTGCCCGCCTTCCCTTCCGACGGGGGGAGGATCCTGAGATCCCTGCTTGCCAGGAGAATCTCGTACCTGCGGGCGACGCAGATCGCGACCAGCATCGGCCGGGGGTTCGCCTTTCTCTTCGCAGTCTTCGGGCTGATGACTGGCCAGCTGTTCATGATCCTGATAGGTCTCTTCATCTACATAGGCGCCTCGCAGGAATACCAGTTCAACCTGCTCCAGGAGACCTTCTCCGGCTTCACCGTGTCTGATCTCATGACGAGCAACGTCTCCACCGTCAGGGAGGAGATGACCGCCCAGCAGCTGCTGGACAGGATGTTCGAGGAGAAACACTCGGGCTTCCCGGTGCTGGACGAGGACGGCGACCTGGTCGGATGCGTGACCATGGAGGACGTACGCTCGGCCACCCTGGAGGGGAGGCAGGACCGGATCGGAGACATCATGAGCCGACAGATCATCTCCGTCAGGCCGGACGACGACCTGTTCAGCGCGTTCAAGAAGCTGTCAGCTGCCAACATAGGCCGCCTCCTCGTGGTGGACGGCGAAGAGCTGGCGGGAATCATCACCAGGTCTGACATCATGAAGGCCTACCGGCTCAAGAGTATCCAGGAAGAGAGGGGACGGCGTGAGGCACCCCGGAACCGGCTCCCGACCGTCCGCGGGACGGGGGGATGACGACTGAGTATTTCGTTTTCCGGTCTTTGCTCGCTTTGTTGAAACTCAGCGGACCGTGATATGATTAGTCAGAAGAGCCCCCTGCCCAATGACCGGGCGGGGGAACGGTCGTTGTCTCGGGATCTCCCGGTCACGCCCGGGGCGCGTGTGAATTCGGACCGCGCTTCCGCCCGACGGGGTGCTCCCCAGGGTGAGAGATGCCCGGCGACCCCGGAGGGCTGGTCAGCTGATGATAGACGCAAGAAAACACTTCCTCAGGGGGGTGAGCGACATCGCCCCCATTCTCCTCGGAGTCATGCCCTTCGGCATGATTTCCGGCATCGCCGCCGTGAACGCAGGCCTATCAGAGGGCACCGCCATGCTCTTTTCCGTATTCCTCTTCGCCGGCGCCTCACAGCTGGCAGCATACCAGCTCATCGGGGCGGGCGCCGCCGCCTTCGTAATCATATACACCACCCTGGTCATCAACATGCGTTTCCTGGTGTACAGCGCGTCAATCGCCCCCTTCTTCCGGCCCCTGAGCACTCCCCGCAAGTGGCTCTATGCGTACATGCTCACCGATCAGGGGTACGCCCTGTCCGTCCTCCGCCTGCGCAACCATGATATCATCGACCCGCAGTGGTACTACCTCGGCGTCTCGCTTCCCATCTGGATCACCTGGCAGGTGTTCAGCCTCGCCGGTATCTACCTCGGCTCCGCCATCCCCGAGCAGTGGGGCCTGGATTTCGCCATCCCGCTCACCTTCCTGGCCGTCCTGGTCGGGGCCCTGGAGAGCTCCGAGACGGTGATCGCGGCGGTGACGGGAGGGCTGGTAGCCGTTGCCGCCCACAACCTTCCCCTCAACCTGGGCCTGGTCGCCGGAATCCTGGCGGGCATCCTCGCGGGAATGACGGCCGCCTTCCTGCGCGGGACGCTCCCCGCCCGCAGAGGTGAACACTGATGAGGCCCGAGACCCTGTTTGTGATACTTGCCGTCACGGCAACGGGTACATTCCTGCTCCGCCTGTCGTTCATCCAGCTGTTCGGAAACATGAAAGCCCCTCCCATGCTGAAGGAGGCCCTGCACTTCGTTCCCGCCTCCGCCCTAGCTGCCCTGGTGCTTCCAGCCCTGGTGTACCAGGACGGGGTCCTGAATCTGTCCGCCTCCAACCTGCGCCTCCTGTCCGGCCTGGCCGCACTCGTCGTCGCGTGGAAGACGCACAGTCTACTGCTCACGGTATTGACCGGAATGGGGGCATTTCTGCTTCTCTCGATGCTCCTCTGACAATTCATATGCGAAAGCACCCACAGCCGACCGCCACAGGTATCCCGCCCGCGAACATGCTATCATGTAGGAAAGCTCAGGACCGGGCGCGGGATGGGATCTCACAGTCCCCCGGCCCGGCACCTGTCCGGGGAGGTATCTGCATGAAGATAGAGATCACCCGCAGAGAGTACCTGCTTCTTCTCGACATGCTCTACATGGCCACCTGGGTTCTGGACGCACACACCCTCGGAGCTCCGCGGGACAGCACGAAACCCTTCCACGCCCTCGAACAGAAGATGCTGAGATATGTGGCAGAATCGGGAATCGCCGACGAGTGGGTGGAGTGGGACGAGGATCTGGGGGAATACGTTCACACGGCGATGTACGAGGAGGAGCGTTCCGTCATTCGCTACATGCTGGAATTCGAGGAGGACTCCTTCTGGGACGAACAGGTCGACCGGCTCTCCCGTCGCGACCTCACCGAGGAATACGGCCGCGACCTGGAGGAGGTTGACCTCTACGACTGGTATCCGCTGTACGAGCGCCTCGCCCAGTCCTACGGGGAGGAGTTCCAGAGAAGCGGCCTCAGCAACCTCCGCATTCACTGACGGCTGCGCGGATGCCACCCGGCCA